>CALVVW010000017.1 GCA_944364005.1 uncultured Bacilli bacterium
TTACCTTCTACTTCAACATATGCTGGTATTCCTGGCCATGTGTCTATATCTAACTCATATCCATCTAAACTATATGTCATTCTTTCTTTTTCCTGATAACTCTTATAAACAAAACCTAGTGCCTCAAGTAAATTATTTGCTTCGTTTATGTTTGAAACCTCAATTTCAGTTTCTAGCATTTGTTGGATATTTGTTTCATTAGGAGCTAAAATATGTTTTACAGCTATCGTAGTTTTATCATTGGTTTTCCTAACTCTTATCCATTTTTTTTGATTATTATGAAATTTCTTTATGAATTGGACTAACTTTTTATCCTTTAAATAATTCATTAAATTAGCTTTTGTACATAAACAAGATAGATTATCATAACCAGTAATTCTTGTTAATTCTCTTTTATTGTTTTCGGTTAGAAGATTATCTAATTCAAAAAATAATAATTTCAATTTTTCTATTGCAGTATCATATTTGATCTTACTTTCATTATCATTTAATTGAGTTTTAATATCAATAAATCTACCATATATTGTAGGTAAATCATAAGTATATAGAATTTGTTTTGTTTCACTTTTTAATGTAGCTCCTAATGATTTAATTTTAGTTATAAATTCAGCTTTATCAATATCTAATATTTTAACTTCTAGTTCCATTTTCTTCATTTGCTAATTCTCCCTTTAATTTATACTTTAATTGAATTTCTAAACATTAGCTGACTATGACTATTTTGGCATCTATATTTATCTACATTATATCATTAGATGAGAAAAACATTAATCAAGATTATCAAAAATTATTTCACTTAATTAGTTAAAATGGAAATAAGATATTATATTATAAGTTTACGAGATAACCTACAATAAGATTTGTTAAGAAGTATCATTAGTATATAAATTACATCTTAAAATAAAGATAATTATATTAGATATACAAACAATAATAGAACTCTTAGGAGTTCTATTATTGTAGAATTTTTGGCTTTATCCTGCAGATTTATTTTATTTTCCATAGATTATTAGGATATTTTCTGTCTTTTATTAATTTATTAATTGCTTGTACTACACTTTCTTTATCTTCTTTATAAGTTACTCCATACCATATGGCATTTGTTTTTATCATATCTATTTGTTTTTCTTTTGATTTAATGCAATAATCTAAAACCGTAGGAATTTGGTATTCTGCTTTTTGTAAATGTCCTTTGTTTATCTCTAGAAAGTCATCAAATCTTTTTTCTAACACTTGGAAAACATCTAGTGTAAATAATAATAAATTCATAGATACTAAGGTATTTTCTGCCACTTCAATTTGTTCATTTGTTGCTTCTATTGTGGCAATAATTTTTCCGTTGATACGTTCTACACTTGATTCTCTGATGTTTTCTAGCTTTTCCTCTTTTAATTCACATAATCCACGTTTTGCTGAACCATTTGGACTTAATGTGTTGATGATACGATACCCTACCATACCATAGTGATCTTTTGGTATGTTATCTAAATAATCACTTGCTTTTTGATAGGCATCTCTTCCATAAAAATCATCAGCATTGATTACTGCAAATGGTTCTTTTACTTTTTCTTTCGCACACATAATCGCATGGGCTGTTCCTAAAGGTTTTTCTCTTTGTTCTATTTCTTTTTTAAATTCTTCTGGTACGTTAGTATTATCTTGGAAGACATATTCTGTTTTTATATATTTTTCTATTCTTTTTCCTATTGTTTCTTTAAATATTTCATAATTTTCTTCTTTAATAATAAATACTACTTTAGTAAATCCTACGGATTTCGCATCGTAGATAGAATAGTCAATGATAAATTCTCCATTTGGTCCTACTGGTTCTATTTGTTTTAATCCTCCAAAACGACTTCCCATACCGGCAGCCATTATTAATAAAGTTTTCTCTTTCATATTTACTCCCATAAGTTTTTGTTATATTGTCCTTTTTCTATTAATTTATTAATTGCATTTACTACCATTTCTTTATCTTCTTTATAAGTTACTCCATACCATGTTGCATTTGTTTCTAATACATTTACTTTTACTGCTTTTTCTTCTAGAAGTTCATTTAAGACAATGGGAATTAAAAATTCGCAATCATTTAAATTATCTTTGTTAGTTTCTAAAAATTCTAATATTTTATCTTCTAATATTTTGAAAAGACTTGTTGAAAATAGTAAGAAATTCATAGAAGCAATGGTATCTTTACTTACCTTAAATTTTTCCTTTGTCTCTAGTGATTCTCCTTCTACTATTTCACCTTTTAGTGTTACTTTACTTTCTGTTAGTTTAATTAACTCATTATTATCTGTTACTTCACAAACACCTCTTTTAGCAGAACCATTTGGTGTTAGTGTATTTCCTAAACGATATGCTACTAGACCATATTCATTTTCTTTTATCGTGTCTAGATAATTACTAGCTTTTTGATAAGCATCTCTTCCATAGAAATCATCTGCATTAATGATTGCGAATGGTTCGTTTATTTTATCTTTAGCGCAAAGAATAGCATGAGCTGTTCCTAATGGTCTAGTTCTGTCTTTTAAAAGTTCTTGATATTCTTCTGGTAAATTATCATTTTTTTGAAATGCATATTGTGTTTCTATCTGTTTTTCTACTCTTTTACCAATTGTTTCTTTAAATATTTCGTAGTTTTCTTCTTTGATTAAAAATACTACTTTGGTAAAGCCTGCTTGTTTCGCATCATAAATAGAATAATCAATAATGAACTCTCCATTTGGTCCTACAGGCTCTATTTGTTTTAATCCTCCAAAACGGCTACCCATGCCGGCTGCTAAAATTAATAATGTTTTTTTCATGTTTTTCCTTCTTCCTATTTTATGTTGGCCTTTTTATTCTCTGTTTGTAATGTTTCTTCTAAGTCTACTAATGCATTTAAAAAATAATCTCTTGAAATTTGAGCTACTTGATTATTCATCCCTTTTGTTAGAGTTGCTTGGTACTTTTTACCATTCTTTTCTATTTCTAATATTGCTCCCAATTCTATTTGATTTTTTGTAGAGGGTAATATTTTGAAAAAATCTAGTTCTTGTTTTCCTGTTCTTACTTTGGTAGTTGCTCCACCAGTTCTTCTCATGTAGACTCCTACTAGTTCTTGTTTTTCTGGATTGTGTTCTACAAATAGACGGTAACCTTGATTTATTTTGTCTTCCATATTTCCTCCTAGACTTTTGATAACTTTTTATGATTTTTCATTAACTTTTTAATTCCATGGGGATGTTTAAAAGCAACACTTACTAGTGTATTGGTAACTTCTACTACACGTCCAGTACCAAAAGTTTCGTGATAAACATAATCTCCTACTTGATAATCTACTTCTTCTTCTCTAAACATATCCTCTACTTCAATTTTTTGTTCTTGTTTAGGAAGTTCTTCTTGTACGTTTGTCTCAATTAAATCTTTACTAATTTCCCCGATAAAACGACTTACTGGATTTACTTGTTCTTTTCCAAATAATGTTCTTCGTCTGGCATTTACTAAGTGTAGGTCATCTTTTGCTCTTGTAATGGCGACATAACAAAGTCTTCTTTCTTCTTCTACTTCACTTGTTTCCATTAGGGAGTTCATATGAGGAAATATTCCTTCTTCCATTCCTACGACAAAGACATGGTCAAATTCTAGTCCTTTTACAGAATGTACAGTCATTAAACTGATTCTATTTGGATCATCTTTATATTCTTCCACATCACTAATTAGACTAATTTCTAGTAAGAAGTCTTCTAGGGAGATTAGACCTTCTCTTTCTTCAAAAGATTTGGTAATTGATTTAAACTCTTCTAAGTTTTCTAGTCGAACTTCAGCTTCTAATGTTTTTTCACTTTCCAATTCTTGTCTTAATCCCGATGCGTCTAATACCTTATCAATTAATTCTGTTAATGTCAACTCTTCCGATAATGATTTTAGTTGTTCTATCGTCTTTTTGAACTCTAATTCTTTTCCAGAAGTAATTGCTTCATAGATACTTGTTCCTTCTTCGTCAGCTTTTGCAGTTAAATTTTCTATTGTTTTTAAACCAATTCCTCTTTTTGGTGTATTGATTACTCGTAACAAGCTAACATTATCTTTGGAATTGTGAATTAGTCGTAGATAAGCTATTAAATCTTTAATTTCTTTTCTTGAATAGAAATAGAAACTACCAATGACACGATATGGCATATTTTCTTTTAACATTTCTTCTTCTAAAACACGTGATTGTGCATTTGTTCTATAAAGTACGGCAATATCTTTATACTCTACTTCTTTGTTTCTAAGCTCTTTTATTTTTCTTATTACATACTGTGCTTCATCTTTTTCATTATATGCTCTATAGTACTTTATTTTTTCTCCTTTTCCACGTGATGTCCAAAGATTTTTATCTTTTCTTTGCTTATTGTTTCTTATTACTTGATTGGCAGCATCTAGAATGGTACTTGTGGAACGATAGTTTTCTTCTAATAATATCGTTTTTGCATCTTTATAATCTTTTTCAAAGTTTAAGATATTTTTATAATTTGCTCCACGGAAACTGTAGATACTTTGGGAGTCATCTCCTACACAGGTTATTTTTCTGTTTTTAGCACTAATTAATTTTGATAAAATATATTGTGCTTCATTTGTATCTTGGTACTCATCTATTAAAATATATTGATATAAATCTTGGTATTTTTGTAATGTAGAGGGATTTTCTTTAAATAATTTAATTGGTAATAAAAGTAAATCGTCAAAATCTACAGAATTATTCTTTTTTAATTTATCCTCATATTTTTCATATACTTGATGCATTACTTTTTCATAGTCACTTACTGCATAACGTTCATAAATTTCTGGTGTCATCATTTCATTTTTACAACTACTTATCTTATTTCTGATTGCTCTAGGGTTATAGATTTTGGGATCATATCCTAAGTCTTTTACTATCTTTTTTACGACTGTTAGAGAATCATCACTATCCATGATTACAAAGTTAGAATCATATCCTAGTTTTTCGTAGTTTTCTCTTAGTAGTTTTAAGCCGAAGCTATGAAAGGTTGAGACTTGTACTTTTTTTGCTAAGTCTCCGATTAATGCATATAATCTATCTTTCATTTCTTTTGCTGCTTTATTGGTAAACGTAATTGCTAAAACATTATAGGGATGTGCTAGTCCTTCTTCAATAAGGTAGGCAATCTTGGTGGTTAGAGTTTTGGTTTTTCCAGCTCCTGCTCCAGCAATAATTAATAATGGTCCGTCATTGTATAGGACTGCTTCTTTTTGTTGTTCATTTAAACTCTCGATCATCTTATACCCTCTTTCTAGAAATATTATACCTTATTTTCTATCGTTAGCAAAGAAAAAACACCAGTTGTTTTCTGGTGCTTTTATCTTCTTTGATATAGTTGTGATAAGTTTTCTACTTTTCTTGGTTCTTCTTGTGTTGATTTTTGAGTTGTATTTTGATGTTGTTTTGATTGGTAAGTTTTTAGAATAGATAATACTCTTTTATAGTCATCTAAAGTTAGTAATCCGTCTAAGATATCTAGCTCTTTGCTTCGTTTTTTTGATGGTGCTTTACGTTCTTCTTTAACTGGTACTTGTTTTATTTGTTCTTGTTGTTGATCTTTTAGCATTACATCTAGAAATTGTGGTTCGGGTGTTAATATTGGATCTGGTATATCGAATAGATAACTATTATCATTTGCGGGCGCTGTATTTTGTTTTTTCTCTATACTTTCTGGTTTTCTATAGTTATTTTCCTGTACAAAACTTTCTTCTTGTTTTTTGATATTTCCTAAAATCATACTTGGACTATCTATCATTTTTATACTATCAGGAATTTTTCTTTTTATTACTGTTTCCGTTTTTACGACTGGTGGAGCGGGTTCTTTTATGATGATTTTTTCTGGTTGCTCTACCTGTTCAGCTTGACTCTTTTGATAACTTCTGATTATTTTATATACAATTAGGAATAAAACCCAAATCATAAATATACTACTAGAAAGTTCAATTAGTGCCTGAGCATTTTGATTTTCATAAATGGATGTTTGTTCAAAGATATTTAATTTGTTTGTTGTTATGATGTTAATTATTAATACTAATAGATAATGAATTACACAAAAGACCAATGTATTTATCGTCCTAATCCATTTCGTTACTTTTCTATTGAAAATACTAACTAATAGAATTATGTTCGTTGTTACTATTGCTGCGAAATAGATTGCTAGATTAGGAAAATATACAGCAATAAAGAAATTATCCATCATATAATCAAATAGTGAGAATAACTGTTCTCTATAAAATACTAGCGTTACAATTATAATTGATCCATATATTGCAATACAGCTAATTTTGCTTACTTTTTTTGTCTTAGTATTGGTTGTTATCATAAGATAGAAAAATACGACAAATAATAAAATAGCTACTGCAAATAATCCTGAAGATGATGTAACATCACTCAAGACTTTTAATTTATCTAATAGCGATAACTTTGACATCATCTTCACCCCCCCTACTTCACTCTTTTTATTCTGCTTCTACACTTTGTAGTTCAGCAATATATACTGTCTGTGTTGTATCATCATTGTTGGTACAAGTTACTAGTGTTAATGTTGTCTTATCATAATTACGATAAATTGCAATTTTACCAGTTTTTTGTTGTTTATATATGTTGGTAATAGTATAGGTATACTTTTTACCTTTATATGTTACATAAGCAGTATCCCCAGTAGTTAATCGATATAACTCGTTGAAAAAAGCTTTCCAACCAGTACCAGAGTGTCCTGCAATAATGAAGTTTCCTTTTTCTACATCCGGATAGTTTGATCCTTCTACTATCATAATATTTTTTTCTACATCATTTTCTGTAGAACGTTTATCTACAAAACCTTTTTGTAAGTTAATTTTAGGAATAATTAAGTATCCAATATATTCATCAGTATAAGTATCGCTTTCTTCTTCTACTGGTGTTTCTTCTTTCACGTCTGTTGATTCTGTGATTTGATTTGCAATTGCTTCTTTTTCTTTATTTTCTTTGTTTGATTCATAGAATATATTGGCCATATAATCATAAGCGACAACTTTTTTAGATTGTATGTAATTATATGAAATAAAGAATCCCCCTGTTAGTGTCAGGATGGCCCCTATTATGGCTACAACACTTGGAGAGATTCTTTTTTTATTATATTTTTGTCTTTGCATTCTTTTGTACGAATTTGATGCCGCCAACGATAATTCCAAGGCCTAAAACCACTAATAATATAGAACTTGCTGCACTTGTATTTGGAACTATTACTTCTGGATAGTTTTCAATAGTAATTTGATGAGATACATGATCTGCATCGATTGTAAATGAAATTTTTTCTTCATTTCTCATATATCCAGCTGGTGCTTGCACTTCTTCTACTGTATATGTTCCATCTTTTAAATCAGTCAATACATAAGGATCTGTTGTTGAAGTGAATCTTGCTACTTCTTTTCCAGAAGCATCACGTACAACTATTACTGCACCTGCTAATGGATTTCCTGTAGATTTATCTATTTTTATAATATTTACTACACGTTCTTTTGCTTCGTTATAGAATTTTACTTTTTGTTCTCTATTATTATCAGTAATTGTAAATTTTACTACTTCTTTGCTTAAGTCATATCCATCTGGAGCACTTGTCTCTTCTATTGTATATGTTCCATTTGGTAAGTTTTTAATTACATGTCCAGCAGTCGTTGATGTCCATGATGTAATTTGTTTACCATTTGCATCTTTTAATACTAATTTGGCACCAGCAATTGCGTTGCCTGTTGCTTTATCAACCTTTACAATTGTAATTTTTGAAGTAGAAATATTTAATGTGATTGATGTATTTGCTTTTTCCTCTATTGGAGTAATGATAGCAGGTGTAACATTTTGTTGTGATTGAACTTCTGGTTGATATTCATATGCTTTATATACTTTACCTGTTCCGCTAATTGTTACTTTAATATCTGTTTTACTTTTAGTTACTTTTGATACTGGAACTTTGACTCTAAATTTTTCATTAGAATTAAATGTTGTTTTTGATTTTCCATTGCTATCTACTGCTATTGCGCCATCTGCCCCTGATATAGAAACATTATAAGTACTCATATTTGTAGAACTTACTGAAATTTCATTAGACACATAATATTTACCATCACTAGCTAATGATAATGTTTTATCAGAAATACTAGCACTGATAGCTGTTTTTTGGTATCCTTGATTTTTTGCACTTTTAGCTTTTGAAACTAAATCTTTGATGTATGGTCTTAAGTTATAAGGATCTGAACCATTCGTTTTAAATGAATTACCTAGGTTTGTGCCTCCAGCTGTATCATCTAAATACCACCATAATGCAGTTTGAGTAATATAATAATCCTTTAATCTGTCTCCTGTGAAACTTTTGTTTGGATATCCATTTATCATGATGTATGCAACACCTGCATCTAGCTCACCGACTAATTTGGCAGTCGTGTTATTTGCTACAGATTTATGGATATTTAAGCAGTACACATATTCTCCACTTGTTGTTGTCTTTGTTGAAAAATATACTCCAGCAACATATCCTTTAATTGCTTCTGGATTTCCCAATTGGATTGTTTCTGGTACAGCGTTTACTGTTGTTGTTAAAGCGCAACAACTAATAACAGCAACAAATAATGCTACCAATACTTTTTTGATTTTCTTTGTCATCTAAATTCCCCCTCCAATGTGGCTATATTATACCACATGATGCTTTGTTTTTCAAGAGAAAAAAATTATTTATTAAATAATATTCTTTTTTCTCTTTCTAATTGCTATTATATTCTTTTTTTTTTAGTTTGGAAAGGAATTTTAGATAATTATTATTCTTTTTTATTTAATTAAAATGACTACTTACTGAGTTTCCATTCGTTCTTATTGTATTTTGATAGTTGTCAGAAGTATTATATTTTTCTAGTAATATATTGGTTGGTATTACAATTATTAATGTGAGTAATACTGTAAATAAAACTGTTTCTAGAGCAAAAAAAATACTTTTTTCTTCACTTTCTAATAGTTTTTCTGGTTTTATTTTTCCTCCATGAGAATAGGCCATAAATACAATTGAACCTACTAGCCCTAATCCTAGCAAAATAATTACTAATATTTGTAGGAAACTTAGGCTAGGATTTACACTAATTACTTGATTTATTCCGTAACTTTGGTATACTACTTCACCATTATGTTCAAATGCATAATAAATTGTATATCCTATTCCTATTAGCGCTATTACTATAATTAATATACAAACTCTCATATATTCATTTATCTTTAATTTCATTTTTATCACATATAATCTAATTATGTGAATTTTTCACATATATTAGAAACTCCTTTCTTTATAATTTTTGTACTATAACTGAATTGAGTTATAATATTTAAGCACTGTGGATTTGTATCTATTTCTTTACGGCTTGACTGGTTGGAGATGACAACTACCACAGGCTTTTATTTTTATTGGTAATTAGTTAGTTAACGCATTATGACGTTTTATATCCTACGTGAATACATAAATAAAAGTCTTGTGTAAAACATACAGTGCATCAAAAAACTAATTGGAGGTGTTTTAAATGTATTTTGTTGGTATTGATATTTCAAAATACAAACATGACTGTTTCATTTGTACTGAAACAGGAGAAGTAATTGAAGAAAATTTATCTTTCACAAACACCAATGAAGGATTTAATCAATTACTTAATTTATTAAAATCTTTAGATAACAATCAAGAAATTAGGATAGGATTTGAAGCTACAGGCCATTATGGTATGAACCTTAAGCTATTCCTTGAAAAGAATAATTATTCTTTTATGGAATTTAATCCAGCTCTTGTGAAAAGATTTATTTCCACACAAACCTTAAGAAGAACTAAAACAGATAAGAAAGATGCTATGCTTATTACAAAACATCTTATATCTGTGGATTACAAACCCCATCCAAAACAATTTTATCACAAATATTCTTTAAAGTCTTTATCAAGAATGAGAGAAAAATTAGTTAAACAGCATTCTTATTATGAAGTTCAGATTACTAATACTCTTGATATTATTTTTCCTGAATTTAAACCTTTCTTTAATAATACTTTTTCTAAGACTAGTTTATATATTTTAAGTAAATATAAAACTGCAGATAAAATCAAAAATATGAAAGATTTTGATTCAATTAGAAAAGTATCAAGAGGTAAATTTACTTCTGCTAATTTTATTAAACTTAAAGAACTTGCTAAAAACTCTATTGGTATTTCAAATGATATATTTGAAACAGAATTAGAATCTTTACTTAATCTTCACTCTCAAATTGAAGTAGAAATAAAGAAACTTGAAAATAAAATTGAGACTATTATCAAAGATCTTAATCCGCCAACTCTTTCTATTAAAGGAATTGGCTATATTTCTTGTGCTGGAATTATTTCTGAATTTGGTGATTTATCTAGATTTAAATCTGCAGATGCTTGTGTTGCCTTTGCTGGTATTGAACCTAGTATCTCACAATCCGGAACTGAATCTCACACTGGTCACATGGTTAAACATGGTTCTGGGCATCTAAGATATTTTCTTATGAATGCTGCGGATTATGTTTTTATGCATGAGCCTATATTCACAGAATTCTATTATAAAAAACGTAACGAGGGTAAATCTCATAGAGTAGCCTTAACTCATGTTGCAAAAAAACTTGTTAGAGTTATTTATAAATTAGAATCTGAAAATATTAAATTTAATTCTGATATAAAATAATGGTGTTAATTTTATATCACTATAACCGCTACTAAAAATTTTAAAAAATTGATTTTTTAAAATCTTTTTGTAGTGGAACAAAAATCTTTTTAAGATTTTTGAAGAAAATGACTTGACTTCTTATAGTTAGTCATCTCCTCCTAAAATAAAATACACGTCTTTTGTGAAAAGAACGTGTATTTTAGAATTTTTTATAATCTTTTTTGATTGCTTTTTCAATATACTCTATATTAATCGGTAAAATATTTATCTCTTCCTTGTTTAATTCTTGTAATGGTATTTTTCTTATTTCATAATAGTTATCTTCCCTATTATTTTCTTTTTCTTCTCCACCTAGTTTTGGTATTCCAGATATTATTTTAGCATGATAATGGTAGTCTATTCCGTGTTTAGTTTTATTTGATCCTAGATAGCCTAGTAATTCAATCTCTACAGAAAACTCTTCTTTTATTTCTCTTTTTACTGCATCTTCCACTGTTTCGTTTTCTTCTATCATTCCACCAGGTATTGCGTAATATGATATTATTTTGTTATTTTCTTTTTTCTTACGATATAGTAGATATATTTCTTTTTCCTCTTCTGTTAGAATTATTGCTCTTGCGGTATCTCTTTTCATTTTAATTCTTCTTCCATTATTATATTATCTTCTACATCATATATCGTAACTTTTTTTTCATCATATATCATATAACTTGGTAAATAGCCTTCTTTTGGTAAAGAAATAGAACCTGGATTTAGATAATAGTTTGTTTCTATTTTCTTTATAAATGGAATATGAAGATGTCCATAAATTAAAATAGAATGTTCCTTCATCCAGTTACTTTCATTATATATATGTCCATGAGTAATATATAAATCATTATTTTCTGTCATTATTACACTTAGTTCATTTACAATTGGAAAATTTGATACCATCATATCTACTTCTGAATCACAATTTCCTCTTACACAGATTAATTTATCTTTCATAGACTCTAAAAATTCTTGAACTTCTTTAATATCATAGCCTTCTGTCATTTTATTTCTTGGGCCAATATAATATAAATCTCCTAGTACTACTAATTTGTCGCAATGTAGTTCTTCAAATCTTTCTTTTACTTTTGAAAGGTTTGTTTTAATTCCATGAATATCTGATATAAACATTAATTTCATTTGGTATCCTCCTTTCTTTTATAAGCATTAATATAGATAACATTTATTATCTCTTTTTTATTATATAAATTTTTTCTAATTTTTCCAATGCTTTAATATAAAAAGATAGCTTACTTGCTATCTTTAGAAAGATTCTTTTGATAAATCCCTTAAACTTATAATCTTTATTTTATATTATTCTGATAATTATTGGTACTCATTATGTTATGAATTTTTAATTTTTTATTTTTTTACTAATTTCCTCTTTTCTTCCTTATCCAAATTTCTAATCTATCTATTATAAAGTACATGATATAAGAAATAATACCAAGAATGACTACTCCTGTAATTACTAAGTTAATATTAAACACTTGAGAACCATACATAATCAAGTAACCTAATCCACTTTTTGACACTAGTAATTCTCCCATGATGACACCGATTAGACTCATAGAAACATTTATTTTTAAGGCACTAATTAATGTTGGGATATTACTTGGAAATATTGCTTTTGTAAAGATTTGTCGCTTATTTGCTCCAAAAGATTTTAGCAGTGTAATGTAACTTTTATTAGTTTGTGCAAATCCTTGATAAATAGTAAGTATGGTTACAAAAGTACTGATTAATAGAGCCATAAAAATAATAGAGTTCGTACTTGCTCCTACCCAGATAATAATTAATGGACCTAGAGCAACTTTTGGTAGAGAATTTAGTACTGTTATATAAGGATCGATTACTTTAGCAATAATTTTATTACTCCAAAGAATGATTGCTACTACAAAGCCTATTATGGTTGCAACAGAAAAACTTATTAGTACTTCATATAGCGTTACTCCTATATGGGTAAATAAGGTTTTATCTTGAAATAATTGATATGTAGTTTCTATTACTTCTGTTGGTGATGAAGATAAAAAGGTATTAATTAGTTCTAATCTAGATAGTAATTCCCAGGCTACTAAAAAGCAGATAATTATTAATAATCTAAAGAAAAAGATAATTCTTTTTTCTGTTTTTTGCTTTTTTAAATATTTAATATGTTCTTCACTATATGTGGACATCTAAATCCCTCCATATTTCATCATAGTAACTAGCAAATTCTTTACATTTTCTATTGTGAATTGGAGTTGATTTATTTTGCATATTAATTTCATATACTTTTTTTACAGTTGCTGGACGTTTAGATAATACAATAATTCTATCTGACATACTGATTGCTTCGGCAATAAGTCTAATTAGTATGACTATTGAAAGTCTTATTATATAAGGGTTTCATTAAAATAATAGTTGTTAATTGTGGTTAGATTTGTCAAAAAATATCTTATAGTAGTGTTATATGTCTAAAGCTAATTATATCGTTTAATGGGCGATTAATTGGCTTATTTTTTGTGCTTATATAAATATAAAACGTCTAATAAAATTAATTTGTTATTATTTGGTAATTATATCTTCCATTATCAAAAATAAAGTGTTTACATAGTACCCACCAAGGTTGGGAGGTGAAAAATGGCTTGTATAAAAAAGATAAAGGCATTACTTATATGCCCTAATGAGTTACCAAAAGTAGTAGAAATACCTAATACTTTAAAATCATTTCAAGCACAAGTAAATGGTAAAATAGCAGTATCCTATTTACTTAAAGATGATGATGTATGCTTAATTTGTAATGATGAGGGAAAGTTTAATTTATCTAAACCTAATAGAAGTATTGAACATGATATTATTTATGATAACTTTTTAATTGTAGGAGATGATTATGTTAAGGGTGACTTTAAATCACTAACGAAAGAACAAATACTAAAATATCAAAAACTCTTTGATAAAGATAGTATTACAAGAACTCAAAGTAAAATCAATGCTAGAAAACTAGTAAATGCTATATTTAGTAGAAGATAATAGAAAGATGAGGTAAATATGGAAAATAAACATAATAGTAAAAAGAATAAAAGAAAAGATAAAAAGTCTAAAGAAAAGAAGAAAGTGTCATCAGTTGATTTATTGGAGAAACGAGTTATCTACTTAACTGGAGAAATTGATGAAAGATTATCTAAAGAAGTAATTGATAAACTTATGAAGCTTGATATGTGTAATCATAGGGATATAACATTATATATAAACTCTCCTGGTGGTGAAGTACGAGAAGGACTTGCTATTTATGATGTTATGAATATGATTAAAAGTGATATAAAAACTATTTGTATAGGTAGATGTGCAAGTATGGCAAGCATCCTTTTAATTAATGGAACTAAGGGAAAAAGATATATACTACCAAATGCAGAAATAATGATACACGAAGTATCATCTATGTGTTTTGGAAAACTTGGAGAAATGCAAGATAAAGTTAAGCACACAGAAAGACTCAATAATAAACTTTATAGAATTATTTCCAAAAATACTAAACAGTCATTTCAGGAAGTAAAGAAAATGACTCATAAAAAAGATAATTGGATGAATGCTTATGAAGCTATAAAATATGGCTTTGTTGATAGTATTTTAAAATAAGTAGAAAGTGAGTTGTAATATGAGAAGTTCATTAGATAATATTATAAAAATGATAGAGAACTATTTTAAAGATGAAGTATGGCAAAGCAGCCCTCCTCTTAAAGAACACGATTTCCAATTAATTATATTAACTTTTAAAATTATTAATCTCCGAGATACTGTAGAAAGAATAAATGATATAAATGCTACTATTAATGAATTACTTATGTATATGATAGTTACTTTTAAAATCCCCTCTTTAAAAGAAGATGATAATATAATTTGGTTACAAGATAGTAAAGTAACTAGAAAGCTTATCATTAAAGTATATAAAGAACTATCTAAATTACTAAAGTAATATTAAATTGCACCAAATTGTTCTATATTGGTTGTTATATGTTTACTTAAAAGAAAATCGTTTACACGTTGTTTAAAAGTGTAATATCTCATCTAAACCCATAGGCGACATACTTTTCAATAATTATTTGCAATAATAAAGATTAGAAAAGTGGTGATAAATCTATGAGAAGTTATGACAAGCATACTTTATCTATTTTAGTTCGTAAAAATATAAGAAAGTATCGTAAGATGAGAAATTACACATTACAAGAATTAGCAGATAAAACAGATTTTACCCATCAATACGTACGGGATCTCGAGTGTCCTTCGGTAGATAAAACACCAACATTAGAAGCTTTAGGTAGATTTGCAACAGCTTTAGAAATTGATATAAGACAATTATTTGATGATATTAATGAAGACAGCAAGTAGTTGTCTTTTTTATTTTTTGTAAAAGATTATATAAATGTCGCCTGGCAGTTGTAAAAATATCTTCTATGTGTTAATCTATTATTATAGAGAGGTGATTTTATAAGTGTATGAAAAAAAACGTTCAAGAGGATTTTAACGGTGAAGTAACAGAAGCTGATGAAGCAAAGAAAAAGGTTAGCGAAAATGATAATCAAAAGGAAGTAACAGTTATTAGCAGTGAGAGAGAAAGTTCAAGTTCTGGTACAATAATGATTTTTATTGGAGTATTTCTTTTGGTAGTAGGTTTTGGCGTTATTTTTAATGTTGTATCTATATATGATAACTTTCCATTTTTATCTAATTTCTACCCTATTATTGCAACGATATGTCCAATTTTAGGATCTACTTTGCTGGGATTGGGAATTAATTTAAATAAAGCTCATAATCTTAGCGAAATAATGAAAGATATAGAACTTGTTGGAAAAAAAATAAACGAAATAGAAAGTTTAATCGGTGAACATACATCAATAGACATTACAAGTAATGGGCAAAGACTTTATCGTTGGGAAGATTATTTAGAATTATTATGTGATAAAGATAACGTGTGTTTAGAAGTTTTAAAGAACAGTATAATAGAGCAAAAAAATAATCAAGAGAAATAAGGGAGGTATAATTAATATGATTTTAAAAATAAAAGCTGATGTACAACCATTAGAGGCTTATAATATTTTTATTGATGAGGAAAAGATTACTAAAGTAAGAGGAAACAAGATAACGACATTAAAAGTATCTGATGATGACCATGAGGTTCAATTAAAGAGTATGAATGGAAAATCAGAAATAATAAAAATATCTAAAGTTAAAAACAAAGACGATATTGTGACCTTAAGTTTTACTACCGATTGGAGTAAGACTTTAAAGGAAGAATATTTCCAACAAATATGAGGAGTGAAATAATATGAAAAGTAAATCAAACTTAAATAATAATTGTAAAAAAATAACAACCATTAAAATATTTGGTATCTTTGTACCTCTATTACTATTCATTATTACAGGATGTTCTAGCAATACAACTATACCATCGGATTTTTACGGAGTATATTGCACATCTGATCATCTTTCAACTGAAAATTGTTTTAAGTTTGAAGATGACTTTAGCTATTGTTTTTATCAATGTTCAGCTATGTCTTTATATAATGATTATTCATTACAAGCATTAAATTCTTGCATAGATAGAATTGAAAGTGGAGATAAATCGGGGTCTTGTGGGGATTATAGTTATTCAGATGACGTTATAACTTTATCTAATGGTAAATCATACAATATTAATTATGATAACCCTTCTGGTGATGTAAGATCTATTTCTAATAGTTCTGCAGTTTATTATAAAAAATAATTTTATAGAATGGAGTAAAAAATGAGTAAAAGAAGTAAAAAAATAATATATGTAATACTTGCTATTGTAATCATTGTAGGTATACTTGCTATTAACATTCTTATACCTGCACCTAATCCTACAAATAGCAATAATGATGTTAATGATACAACAGACGAAAATGATACAAATCAAGAGGAAACTAAAGATATTTTATACAAATATAATATTAATGATTTTGACTATAGTAATTTGGATACAAAAATATTTTCAATAACTGTAACTACTACAAATGGTGGTAAAGGTCAAGCTTTAATAAATTTGTATTCTAAAGATAACAGTTGTTACTATCAAATATCCATAAATGATGACAGAGGTGCTAGTGTATCTAATTCAACAAATTGTTCTTATAATATTAGTGATAACACATTAACTATAACAGCAGATTTTCAAAATATTTATAATCCATCACAATATTATTCAAGTATGGGTTATACTTCTAATACATCATATGAATATGGTAAAATCACTACAGCTGAAATAGAAGAAAATTGGAAAGGCATAATAATAGATACACAGACTTATAGAAATGCTGCCTATAGGTGTGCACTACAAAGAGGTTTAGAAAAAATTTTGTTTGATCCTAAAAGTAAAAATGTCTACCAATTAAATGGAAATGATATATGTCATACAGATGGAGTTAGCGAAGATTTGGCTATAGATGTATCAGATTATAGAATTGTAGATAAGACAAAAACTAATGAATAGCTTTAATTAATTATTAGCATTGCAAAACGAGTTTAATCAACTCGTTTTTTTGTTGGTAGTTCATTGTTTAACTAATTAACGAACGGTTACACGTTGTAATTTTGTATTTTTTTCTAACATATCTTGTAATTAATTTAATTTTTGGTAACATCTACTCTACCGTAAAAGGTAATTTGAAAGGAGGTATATAAATGCTTAATATGCTTATAATAGTAGGAAGATACAAAGGATTAATTGAAGAAGATAATCAAGTAATATTAAAAATAGAAATACCAAAAAATGAAAAAAATAAAGACGGTATATATGAAATAGACAGACTAAAGTTTATTGTATCAGAAGAAAAAGCAAAACTAATATCTGAGCATTGTGAACTTGGTTCTATACTTGGAATAAAAGGACAATTAAGTTCTATAAACGATGAAATGATTGCATTTGCTAATAAAATCACATTTCTTAGTTCTAAAGAAATAAGTAAATAATTCTAAATATATAATATTACATAAGAAACACAGAAAAACTGTGTTTTCTTTTTGTAAAAAACTTGCACTATTATTGATTATGTGGTCACATATTAGTTGCAACGAAATCATTTGTTTTCGTTTAATTAATTAACCATTGAATTATAGGAGAAGACTTTAAGATTATATTGTATTTTCTCTGTATTAGTTGCAGCGAAATGTAAAAGAGGATTTCGTTTCATAAAGAGAAAGGAGTTAGCTATGACTATATGGGGTTATGCTCGTTGTAGCACTAATGAGTTAAAACAAAATATTGACTCACAGATTAGAGAATTAAAAGAATTAGGATGTAAGGATGAAACTATCTATATTGAATGGGAAAGTGGGATCAAAGAAGATAGAAAAGAGTTAGATAAGTTGTTTAATGTAATACAAGATTATGACACTATTGTAGTAGTTAGTCTTGATAGACTTAGTAGGTCACTTTTGCATTTCTGCAAACTGATTAATATTATAGAACAAAGACATTTAAAACTTATTGTTGGAAAATCATTTGTAGTTGACTGTACTAATAAGAAAATGGATATAATGACAGAAACTTTACTCAAAGTTATTTCAATTTTTAATGAACTTGAAAGAAATATGATATGCTCTAGGGTACAACGTGGCGTTAACAATGCTAGAGCAAAGGGGGTTAAGTTAGGACGACCAAAAACTACATATGATGATATACCTACTATATTCTTTCATTTTTTACCAATGTATAATAATAAAACAATAAACTTAACTCAATTTTCAGATGTTACTCACCTATCTATACCAACTATTTATAAATATTGTGAAATTGTAAAAAACAAAAGAGTTTAATAAACAATAAGTATATGCTATAATAAAGCCGTGATGATTATGTTAAAGTTATTAAAAGAAATGCAAAAAAATGAAATATTTAAATTAATCCCCTCTGACATTGATTTAGACAGAGCTTATACAGAGCAAGATGTAAAGATACATCTTCAAGAAATACAAGACTATATTAAGAGATTAGATATGGAATTAACATTGAAGTATAATGTCCCTATTGCTAACTATTTAAGTGATTTTTATGATAAGTTTCATTATGAATTGTTTGATATAGCATTTACTAGAGAAGAAATAGAAAAAGGTACTGTTTATCAAAAACAAATAACATTTGGTAGTGCTGGAATAGGTAGATTAGGTTTAAGTAGCGATGAAAGTATCAAGTTTCAATTAGATGAAAGAAAATTACTAAAACTTGCTAACCACTATTATATTAAGTTAAAAGAAAATCCAAGATATGATAATAAATACTTTTATATTCCATTTGAACACTTAAAAACTATTTTTACTACTGATAATAATAAAATCTTAAAAGATAGTGTTGTAGATTTATGCAAACGAATAAGTGCTAAACAAGTTTATTGGGCTTTGAACGATACTAAGTACAAGAAGTTAAAAAGAGAAAAATTAGATATTGGTAAGAATATTCCACTACTCGATTTAACTATTATATATCTACCAAGGGAACATCAAAAAGGTATTAATGGAACCAGTTATGCAATAAAAGGAATATTATGCAAGGTTACTAACTTTATGAAAATGAGATATGAAATCAAACAAATAGCTAATTTCTTTCCTGTTTCTTGTTTAAAACGTAATTATTTAGAGTTTGTTATAGCTGAAAAAATTATCTATCAATTAAACATTTTAAATACAAACAATATTAGAAATGAAAAGATAATAACAAATCACAAACGATTAAGCGTTAATGCAAGAAAAACTGTTGAGCAAAGAATAAAAAGTTCTTATGAAAAAAGTTTGGGTGATCTAGCAAATGAAATATATGTTTATAAGAACAATGAACAACAGTCTAGCAACTATCTTTATGAAATACTAAATAAATCTAATTCTAAAAGACAAATACTAGAATTTTTAACAGCGGTAAGGAATGTATTAGAAACAATTAGTAATAGTCCTAATTCTCCTTATGGAACATCATTTATTATTAGAAATAAAATAATTATGTTTGATGATGATAATGCTAATGTTAAAACGATAGAAGATATTTACCAAGAGGTACTTAAAATAGTAGATAAGTTTGAAACTAGAGGAAGATTTAAAAGCATATTACGAGATGGAGAATTAAAATTAAGAGTTAATATAGTAGTTTAAAACGAAATGTAACATAATGTTCTAATTATAGAATATTATGTTTTTTTTATGTAAAAATATGTTTTTAGAATATTTTAAAGTCCAAGTACAACTTGGATTTTTTTACTTATATATTTATATATACAACTTCCAAATAGAAGTTCGAAAACTATCAGTTTTCTCTCTCATTATTAGTGTCAGATGAAGTTCTATTTGGAAGTTGTTACTGACCTTGTAGAAGGACATCTGGCGCCGAATTTTTTTGGAGAGGAGGTGCGAAGATGTATCTAAATAAAAAGACTTCTGAACCTGAACTAGAAATATGTGACCGAGATTATAATCCTACTGTTAGGAAGAATGTTCAAAAACAGCAAGTGTTGCTAGAATATTGCAGTTCATTACAAAATGAGAAGTCTAAAGCAGAAGTAATTCCCACTAATATTTCTGAACTGGATAAAATACTTGGTGGTGGTTTACGACCAGGAATATTTGTTTTCGGGGCTAATCCAGGTTTGGGAAAAACCAGTTTAATGCTACATCTTATGATAGAACTAGCATTACAAGAACAATATACCTTGCTTTTCAACCTAGAAATGTCTGTACAACAAGTTCAAACTAGGTTATTATCTAACTTTTCATATAGAAAAAGTTTAATAGATAATAGTAAACATAAGTTTAGTATTAATGAATTATCATCTTTAAAAGATATTCTAAACTTTAAAGATGACTATAACGAACTTGTTCATGCTTATGCTGATGAAATTGATAAATACATCAATATAATTAGCAAAAGCGAAGATTTACATATGGAAGGTGTATATGGCAATAATTCTTCTAGCTATGTAGAGAGAATTGAAAGTGCATTAATTAATTATTATAACTATTATAAAATTAAGCCGGTTATAATAGTTGATTTTCTACAACTATTAGAAACTGAAATACCAGAAGAAGATAATGGTAAAGTCTATGATAAGAGATTAGAAACAAATCTTATCATAGATAAATTAAAAAAATATAGCAATGTCTATCAAGCTACTATTATCTTAATCAGTTCTCTATCAAGAAATTCTTATACAAAAACAGAAGATGAGGATGATGACTTTGTATATGATTTATCAATCTTTAAAGAATCTGGACATATTGAATATACAGGTGATTTTCTTGCCCTACTTACTCAAGGTAAATCCAAAGTAAGCTTTACAGGTGAAGAACCTAAAATTATTAACATCAATGTGTTAAAAACAAGATATAGTCAGTACGCTGGCGAAAGAACATCTTTAGTATTTTTACCAGAATATTCTTATTTCGAAATACCTGATAACAACTAAAGCGGATGATTATGTGGGTTGTATTAATACTTGACCTGTGGTAATCAGTAGTTAGCATTAAGTGTTATCAATAAACTAAATAGCATATATTAAAAAGGAGGAATATTATATGAACGAGAAAAAAATTGCTCTATCAAAAGATATTCAAGTAAAGATGATAGAATTCTTTATGAGAACATCTATTCCCAGAATGACAAGTAAATAATATAAGTTGGTGATATTTTGAAAGATAATAATCCAACAAGAGCAGCATTATATATAAGAGTATCCACTGAACGACAAGTACAGGAAGGATACTCCATCTCTGCTCAAAAAACAAACTTAACTAAATTTGCAAATGATCAAGGATGGTCAATCTGTGGAGTATATGCCGATAAAGGTATTTCTGGAAAGAATATCGAAGATAGACCAAATGTAAAAAGACTAATTAAAGATATTAAAGACAAGAAAATAGATGTAGTTGTTTTATACAAGTTCGATAGATTAACTCGTGATATGTCCGATACAGAAGATATTATAAAGCTTATTCAACAATATGAAATAGGCGTATATACTATATCAGGCGGAACAGTAGATGTGACGACAGCATCAGGACGATTTATGGTAAGAATGAATGGTGCTATCGCTCAATTAGAAAGAGAACAAACTATTGAACGTGTAAAAATGGGTTTTATAGAAAAAGTACGTCAAGGAAAATCGTTGTGTGGCAATACTGCTTCTTATGGTTACGATAGACCTAAACATCAAGAAATACAATCTATTAATAAAAAAGAAGCAAAAGTTGTTAAAAGAGTATTTAAAATGTACACACTTGAAAATAAGACATTTACTGAAATAGCAAATATTCTTAATGCTGAAGGAATACCCACTAAGTTAAAAGGTAGAGTTAGAAAGAAACCAAATAGTGATGAAGTCTATACAATTAACTCTGTATGGCAACCTAAGACAATTAGACTAATGTTATCTAATATAACCTATATAGGTGGTGTACGATACGGCATTAATAAAGAAAATGGCTTTGAAGTATTAAATGGCTTACACGAGCCAATCATATCACAAGACTTATGGGATAAAACACAAGAAAAACTAGGTAAAATTAAGAAGATACATAGAACTAATCATCCCAAAGATGATGTGTATTATTGTGGTATTCTAGTATGTGGTTATTGTGGTCGAAAATTAACTACTCAAAGAACAGTTAAAACCCATAAAGATGGCTCAACTATAACCCATTTTGGTTATCGTTGCCTGTATCGTGAAAGAGGTCAATGCATAGCATTAGGAATGAGTCACAAAAAGGTAGAAGAAGCTTTTTTGACATATATAGACAGCATAGAAGACTTATCTGAAATAGATAATGTTAATCCTGAATTAGAGAAAGATGAAACATTGGAAGATATTAATGATTTAAAGAAAAGAATATCACAAATTGAAAGTAAAAAGAAAGAAATAATGAATCTTTTTATGGAAGATGAGATTGCCTATAATGATATGAAATATATGACCAGTGAATTAGACAAAAAATTAGCAATACTAAAAGATGAATTAACTCAACTGGAAAAGAAATATCAGCCAGTTAAGCAATTAGATAAGAGTAAAATTGCTAAAACAATAAAAGAGCATTGGCAATTCTTAACTAATAGAGAACGCCTAGAATTTCTTAATCAATTTGTGAAAGAGATTGATATCATTAATAGAGATAAAGATAAAGTCAATGGAAAAGCTGAAATAATAGAAGTTAAATGGTACGATGAATAGGAAGCTTAATAACTTCCTATTTTTATAGTATTTGATATAATGAAAACATCTTATAAAGTAAGAGGTGTTAATAGTCATACTAATTAGACTTATTGCTTCGGCAATATCATGCGTTACCATAATAGCTGTTTTTCCTTCTTTTTTGATAATTTTATATATGTCGTCACTAATTGCTAATCTTGATTGATAATCTAGGGCTGACATTGCTTCATCTAGCAATAAAATGTCTGGTTTTGTTGCTAGTGTTCTAATTAGAGCGACTCTTTGACGCATTCCACCAGATAATCTTGATGGATAAGAATCTATAAACTCTTCTAGACCATAGGTTTTTAATAAATTGATTACGTATTCTTTGTTTTCTTTTGTTAACTGATTTGTTATTTCTAATCCTAGTAGACAATTTTCTAGAACCGTTCTCCATTCGAATAGGGAATCATTTTGTAACATATACCCTATTGTATAGTTTTTAGAAAAATTAATTTCTCCATTTGATTTTTCTTCTAAACCAGCAAGAATGGAAAGTATGGTTGACTTTCCACATCCGCTTGGTCCGACAATCGAGATAAACTCCTTTTCTTTTACATCAAATGATACAGATTCTAAGGCTTTAATTTCTCCATCTCTAGTATGAAATGATTTCTCTAAATTAGTAATTGTTAGTATTTTATCCACGATATATTAATTTATCATATGGAACTTTTTTATCAATTGCTCCATTATCAATCATAATATCTTGTAAATGATTGAAAGAATCTTCCGAAAAATCCGTTGTTTTTGGCCATGCATCTATATCACGATATCTTTTTACGACTTTTGCAATATCTTCTAGAGAGGTATCTGGAAATTGATTGATGATTGCTTTTGCTACTTCTTCATCTGTATGATTATGTACATAGTCAATTCCTTTTTGTATGGCTTTGGTGAAGTTATTTATTAATTCTTTATTTTCTTCTATGAAGCTTATTCTTGCTGAATAGGAAGTATATGGTACTACTCCGCCTAATTCTCCGATACTTGCTACCACATATCCATAACCTTCTTTTTCTATTTCTAAGGCATTGGGTTCAAACAAAGTGACAAAATCTCCTTGTCCTCCGATAAATGCTCCTCCCATGGCAGCAAAATCTACTGAAGTATCAATTTCTACGTCTTTTTTAGGATCAATTCCATTTTGTTTTAAAGCGTATTCTAGAGTCATTTCTGGCATTCCACCAGCACGACCTCCTAGTACTGTCTTTCCTTCTAAGTCTTCTAGTTTAAAATCTTTTATTTTTTCACGTGATACTAAGAATGAACCATCTTTTTGTGTTAATTGAGCAAAGGTTTTTAAATAATCTTTTTCTCCTCCATTATATACATAGATTGTTCCTTCACTTCCACAGAAACCAATATCTGCATCTTTTGATAGTACTGCTGCTGTTACTTTGTCTGCTCCACTTGTTAAAATTAATTCTACATCAATTCCTACTTCTTCAAAATAACCTTGCTCGATTGCAACATATTGTGGTGCATAAAAAATAGAATGAGTTACTTCTGCTAAAGTTATTTTTTGCCTTTTTTCTTCTTTTGAATCCCCTTTATTTAAATCAAATAATACTAAGGCAGCAATTATAAATATTAATATACCACCTAGTATAAAAATCACAATTTTTCTTTTCATAATTCTCCTTTCTACTAAAGTATTATATGATTAAAAAGAAAAAATGTTAGTTCACAAAAAAAAGAAATTCAATTTAGAATTTCTTATCGTATAATCTTTTTCAATCCTTATTCTATTTCTGTTATTTTTCTAATAAACATATTTTATATTTCTAAGTTAAATTTTTTTAATTTGTCTTTTCGTCTAAACTTTTGTCTTCTACAATAGTTCCGCAATAACTACACCAAGTCTTTCCTCCTCTATTTACTTGATTTGGTGCTCCACAATTTTGACAATTTACTGTAATTTTGTCCTTTTTGTTTGACTTTCGTTTGTTATTATAGTAAGTAATAGTTCCATCTACTTTATTTAGAATGAGTCCATCAATCAAATTCTTTTCGTCTAAATACACTAAATCTTTTAATACTTGATTTTGCATTTCTTGATAAGTTTTTCCTGGCATATGAGGAATTCTTGCGGCTATTTCTGGAATTTGCAGCTGATTTCTATAAATATAGGGACGATATTTTTTTAATAATTCTTGATCTTCTTTAGTACAACGATTTACTAGTCCATTTACTTCATCAACAAAATAATCTTCTGGAATCTTTTTTATTTGTTTTAAATATCTAATTTTTAAGATACACTCTGGATAAGTACATCCGGCTAATTCAGCAATTTGTCTTATATCTTGTTCTTTATCTTTCATTATTTGTGAATATATTATTTTCATTTTCTTGATAAATTCTTTGTCTGTTAAAGATTCTGTACCAAAGAATTGAGTATAATCTATGTAGGAATTTTCTTTTATTTTGTTTATGTTTTTACTATTTATTTCTCGATTTACAGTTCCTAATATGTCATCAATTCCCATATCTTTTAGTGTTTGAACAACTCCTATAACGATTATCATTATTAGTAATATAAACGAAAAAAACTCTTCCATAGCACACCCTACTTTCCATTTTTATTATATAATAACTAGTTTAATTTTGCAAAAGAAAAAGGAGATTATTCTCCTTCTATAAATGGAAATAATAAGTGTCCGCACATCTAATTACCTAAGTGTAAGTGATTTTATTGATTTAATAGTAACATG
>CALVVW010000018.1 GCA_944364005.1 uncultured Bacilli bacterium
AGTTAAAATTATTATACTAATAAACTGATGATTTGCAACTTCATCAATTTACTAATTAGTATTATACGTGGTATAATAAAATAGTTATTAATAGATTTATTTAACAATATGTGCTATAATAACCAGCGGTGATAACATGGGATTAAAAAATATAAAAATTACTGCTGAACAAAAAGCGTACTATGAAACGAATTGTATAGATTTAGGAGCAGAAAGCAATATATATCAAAACAGTCCTAATACTATAATTAAAATTTGGAAAGATGAAGTAATTAGCGATGCCCAAAAAGAAAATAAAAAAGAGAAACTAGTAAAAATGTACGAAAGAAAACTAAAACATATGCCAACGATTATAAGTACATATAGCCTAGACGATGTTTGTATTGGTTACGAAATGAGTTATGATGAAGATGATATACCAATGCTAATTGCTCCACTAGATAAAAGTGCCAAATTAAAAGTATTAAAAGAAATGAAAGAAATTTTACAATATTTTGCTGAGGAAGGAGTAATTTATCCAGATATAAAAAATGATAATATTTTAATCAATCATAGAACCGGAATTGCTACTTTTTGTGATATGGATAATAGTAAAGTAGATAATCTACCTATAGATGTATACCCTACTTATGCGGAAATATTTACGGAAAGATATGGACAAGAAGATAGCACTTTACATTCTTATATGCTTAATCTATATACTTTAACAGCACTAAATGATATTTGGCAGGATGAAGCAATACTAGGAATTAATCAAGATGACTACCAAAATATGGTTACAGAAAAGGGAAAAGTCATTTTAAAACAAATGAAAAAAATTACTCCAACATATACAGGAGAATATCTAATCGATTATATAAAATAATAAAAGAGAGGTAAGAACATGGAAAGACTACAAAAAGTAATAGCACAATCAGGTCTAACATCTAGAAGAAAAGCAGAAGAGTTAATAAAAGAAGGAAAAGTAAAAGTAAATGGAGAAATAGTAACGGAATTAGGTACCAAAGTATCTAGTAAGGATATAGTAGAAGTAAACAATAAACCAATTGAAAAAGAACAAAAAGAGTATTATATCTTAAATAAACCAAGAGGAGTAGTAACAACTACAAGTGATGAACATCATAGAAAAACAGTAATTGATTTAATACCAACAAATGCTAGAATTTATCCAGTAGGAAGACTAGATTATGATACGACAGGAGTACTATTATTAACAAATGATGGAGAGTTTGCTAACATCTTAATGCATCCAAATGACAAAGTAGAAAAAGTGTATATGGCAAAATTAAATGGAATTATTAAGGGTGAACAAATTAATAAGTTAAAAGAGGGAGTAGAAATAGACGGACAAACAGTAAAAGCTACTCGTGTAAAATTAAAGAAAGTAAATGATAAGTCTAACACTTGTATGGTTCAAATAACAATCCATGAAGGAAAAAATCATCAAGTAAAGAAAATGTTTGAAAGTGTTGGATTCCAAGTAGAAAAATTAAAAAGAGAAAAAGTTGCCTTCTTTGACTTAAAAGATTTACAATCTGGAGAGTTTAGAAAATTAACCCCAAAAGAAATAGCCAAAGTATATGCCTTAGAACAAAAATAAAATTCCCTTAGGGAATTTTTCTTATGGCATAAAATAAAGAACCCAGAAACAAATAAGAATGCCAACTATTAAAAAGATAAAAAGAAAAATACCTGGTCCACTAATAGAATTATGTGTATGTTTTCTTAATTGCTCTAAATAAGAAGAAGGATACATCTTTTTAATTACTTTAATTTTTAAACGATATAAAAATACACAAAATGGATTGTAAGCAATGGCCGCAATCGTTCTAGTAAATAAAAAACCAAATAAAAGTAGATATATCGTTTTACCAAAATTAACAATAAGGTACCAAATATAAATTTCTAGAACTTGTAAAAGAAATCCTATAATAATAAAGCCCCGAATCCACAAATAAAGAGGACCTAGCCAAAAACATGTTTTAGTATTATTACCTCTAACGATAGTATCATATGCATTTCCCAAATAAATCTCTAAATCACTAGCTTGATGTTCTTCATAACCATGTATTTGTTTTCCATCATCTAAATACCCGCAATGAGGACAAAATACATGACTATTTGATTTTAACATATCTTTTCCACAACTAGGACACTTCATAGTAACCTCCCTCTAATAAGTACTTTTAATCCGTCAATGTCAATAAATTTATATATATTAAAATCAAAGAAATAACAAAAAGAACAAAAAGTAACACTGCTAGAAATAATGACATATATTTATTGAAATGACCATTTCTTTTTCTAAGTTCTTCTAAGTAAGTATCAGGATGCTTCTTTTTAATCTTTTTTATCTGTCTATTATAAAAATAAATACAAATCATATTATTAACAGCCGAAAACAATAACCTAGAAATTAAAACAGCAATCCCTAGTAAATAATATCGAAAATGAAAAAAAGAATTATACATTGCAGACCAGAATAGCCATTCAAGTGGCATCAAAACAAGTCCTAATAAGATAAATCCCCGGTAACATAAATATAAAGGACCTAAAATAAAACTAGTAAACCAGTTCTCATTCCTCCAAATTTTATCAAAATCTTTACCTAAATAAATTTCTAAATCACTAGCTTGATGTTCTTCATACCCGTGAATCTGTTCCCCCTCATCTAAATATCCACAATGAGGACAAAAGGTATGATGACAATCTTTCATTAGCAACTTACCACACCTAGGACAATTCATACTATCACCTATAATAAGTATAAATACTCCATAGAAAAATAACAATAAAAATTAAGTAAAAAAAAAAGAATTTACATTTTGAATAGTTTTCAATAATTTATATACATGCTATAATTAAAAGTAGAGTAGGTGTAATATGAATAAACTAAGAAAACTAATAAGAACAAAATGGCTAACGCTATTAGTATTAATAACCACAGCCCTATTATTTATCATGACAATAAAAAATTATCTAGATCAATATGCTATGATTGATGGATATAATTTTTCAGATTTTAGAGTAGTCTACTTTGATATACAAACTTGTACTGGAATGTCTATGTTAATATTTCCTTTAATATTAATTGCTATAGTAATAGATAGATGGCATCAGTTATTTAAAAATGGAAATATTAAAAACTATGTAACAAGAGTGTCTTATAAAAAATTAAAAAAGAAAATATTCTCATCTCTGGCCTTAATATCTCTGTTATATCCAGCAATATTAGTAATTTACTTGATAATAAGTTTAATTCTATCATCCGGAGGAATAGAACATCTCACTAGAGCAGATTTTGATATGGTATTTAACTATAATTTATATAAGAATTTTATCTTGTATTTCTTTCTTCATAGTATCTTACTATATATTGCAGGATTTACAACATCACAATTTGCACTACTATTTTTAAATAAAGTAAAAAGTAAAATATTAACAGTAGTCTTTTCCTACTGTGCCTATTTCTTGACAAGTTTTCTCTTAGCCTATGGTATCGATGTCTTAATGCAAATGTTTTTTGAAATAAATATAAACTCTAGCTATATTGACTATTTTCAAATATGGTACCCTAGAGCCGATATAAACTATGGTCTATATTTAGTTTCTAATATTATTTTTTGTAGTGTATTATCACTGGTCATAATGAAAATGTATAAAAAGAAAGAGAAGGTGTTAATGACCAATGAAAAAGAAATGGTTTAAAAATAAAGCATTAATTGATGCAATTACAAAAACAACAAGATTTAAAGTAATTTTCTTCTTTGTAATCATAATCGCTCTAATTGGTGGACTAACGGATACACCACCAAGAAAAGAATTATTTACAGCTATATTAAATTATCATAGTAGTTTTATCTTTACCGTTGGCTTTTCTTTAGTTTTCTTACTAGCAACACTAAATACTTGTCTAGAATTTTATGCAAATGATACTTACCTCATCCGTCTAAAAAACAAGAAAAACGTCCTAAAACATTTAATTATCTTAGTATTACAAATTAATGGATTATTATTGTTATGCTATGCCATCATCTATATTTTAGTATTAAATATTAATATGTTAGACTGTTATGATACCATACCAATATTTCAGTATTCTATAAAAAGTAATATATATTCTATCTTTTTTGCAATACGTGCGTATTTATTAATTATGATTTTTATGGTAATAAATACAATTCTTTTTGTAATATTAAAAGAAAATAAAACTATCATAATAAACTTAATTTACTTATTAATTTTTCCCATCTATGATCCTTTAGTAGCAATTCATTTTAGATTATTACCCTGGGATTATTTCTCAGTAATTAATTATGGTTGTTTTGCAAAAGAATTAAAGTATTCTATATTTTATATTCTATTATTAGTAATAGTTAGTATCTTGTTATTTGTATTCGCAACAAAGAAGAAAACAGAAAGGAAGAGTTTATGAAAATTGAAATTAAGAATGTATCCAAAAAATTTAAAGATATCAATGCACTAGAGAATGTATCTATGACCCTAGAATCTGGTAAAATTTATGGTTTCGTAGGACATAATGGTTCCGGGAAAACAGTTTTATTAAAGTTAATATGTGCTTTTCTAGAACCATCGACAGGAGAAATCTTGTTTGATGGAGTAAATGTAATTAAGGAAAATAGTTTTCCACCAAGTACGAGAGCTTTAATCGAAAGACCAAATTTTCTATCAGATTTAACAGGAAAAGAAAACTTAGAATTACTAGCTAGAATTCAAAATAAAATAGGAGAAAAAGAAATAGAAGAAACCTTAGAAAAAGTAGGCTTAAAACAAGTAGAAAATAGATTATATTATAAATATTCTCTAGGAATGAAACAAAAACTAGGAATTGCTCAAGTACTAATGGAAAACCCTGATGTTTTAATATTAGATGAACCATTCAATGGTCTAGATGAAGAAAGTGCTAAAAATATTAGAGAAATTTTATTAAAAGAAAAAGAACAAGGAAAACTAATCATTCTAGCAACCCATATTAAAGAAGATATGGAACTATTATGTGATGAGTTCTATAAGTTTAATGATGGTGTAGTAACAAAAGAGGATAGTGAAATAGGACAATAAAAAACGTAACGATAATTCGCTACGTTTTTAAATTCAAAATTATTCTTCTACTTCGATAGCACCAGTAGGGCAACTATCAGCGGCATCTTGTACTTCTCGTTTTTTATCATCTGCGACATCTTCATTTTTAACAGTTGAAATTCCTTCATCATCTATTTCAAAAACTTCATCACAAATCATAGCACAAGCACCACAACCGATACAACTATCTCTATTTACTTTTACTTTCATTTTTATCTCTCCTTCCATCTAATTATACTAAAAAAAATTATTGACGTAAAGCACTATTTATATCTTTTGTTTTTACAAAACCTGTGATAAACTTAAGTATAGGAAGGTGAGCGGTATGAGAAGTAGAATGGAACGTTACGAAAAACAAGAAAACGCTTCTACAACACGTAGATCCAGCAAAAATCAAGAACTATACGAAAATATTGGCCGTAATACGAAATACACTAATTTTACAGACGTAACCAATGCTAATGCTTTTGACCTAGGTACCGCTAAGAAAAATTATCGTACTAGAGAAGGTTACCATCAAATGAAAGAGTACAATGATTTTAAACCAGAAACAAAATTAAAAAAAGAACTAGATGACTTTAATTATATATATCAAGATCATGAAAATAAAGTATACGATATTAATAGTGTATTAGCCGAAGCTAAAAAGAATAGAATTCAAAAAGACGAACTAGAAGCCAAACGAAAACTAAAAAACACCAATTATAACATTCTAGCAAGTCTAAATCCAGAAGAACTAGAAAAATACCGGAAAGAGAAAGTAGAAAGAACTAGACCTGATACCGATGGAATAAGGAATTTAATCGATACCATTACTTCCAAAACCTTAGCTGGAGAAATTGATCAAGCAACTAGTGTCGACTTATTAAGTGACCTAATGGCAACGAATATTATGGATAGAGTAGAAAAACCAGTCCCAGATGAAAAGGAAGAAGAAAAAGAAAATAATACCGAAGAACTAGAAGAAAGACTAGCTCTATCGAAAGAAATATTAGATAAAGAACAACTAGAAGAAGTAAACAAATTAAAAGATCAAAAAATAGACAAAGAAAATATCATGGCTCAATCAGATACAGACTTCTACACTAGAAGTATGGACTTATCAGCCGAAGACTTTGAAATGGATGATGAATTTAAAGAAAAAAAACTACCACTTCCTATCAAAATCGTCCTAATTATTCTAGTATTAGCCGTACTAGCAGTCGCTGGATTCTTTATTTATAGAAATTTATTTTAATACTCAAAAATTTTGAGTATTTTTTCATGAAGTGCTACCACTAAAGAAAAAAATTATGTTATATTATTATGTATAAGATGTAGGAGGAATAGCTGTGAATCTAAAGTTTGTAGTAAATGATTATGTATTAATCTGGAACTTATTATTTCAAGCTTCTATTAATGAAAGAGTCCATAAATTAAAACAAAAGTTATGGATTAATTATAAAAAAGAATATAATAATACTTATCGTGATAAAGATTTAATATTAAAAGATACAAAAAATTTTATTCCAAATGATGATACAATATATAATATTGTCTTAGAAACAAAAGAATATGAAAAAATAAAAAGAGATACCGAAAAATATCGTAACGAAGTATTAAAAATATGGGATAATAATAAAAAAGAAGCAACAAAAATTATAAAAGCAATCACAAGACTAGATTTAAAACCATATCAAATATTAGTAGTAAGTGAACAATTAGATATTATAGATACAACAACAGTAAAAGATGCTAAGATAAATACCGTAGTATTAGGAAAAAAAGTAACATCAGATACTTCTATGAAGTTATTAGTAGAATTAGTATTTCAAATACTAAAACATGAATTTAAAGAATATAAAACTGAGTATAAAGAAATTGTAGATGCTGTAGTAGAATTAGCTGTATTAAATGAATTTCCAACAAGACTAACAGGAAGAAGTCATTATTTAACAGGGGATCCTACGCTAAATTATTTAAAAAGACAAATATATCCTTACTGGTTAATGTATCTAGGAGCAGATAAAGAAGATATGTTAAGTTTTATGATGCGTGATAAAATAGCTTTTGATGTAGATAAATATGCTTATGAAAAAGAATTAAAGAAAAAAGATTTATTAGAGTTTATTGATTTTTGTATTAGAAATCAAAAATATATTGTAAAGATAAATGAATTAGAAATTATATAATAATAACAGGAAGGGTCGGTAATATGGATGAGAAAATAGAAATATTATTAAATAAAATAAATATGGATAAAGAAAGTTTTCCATATTTTTCTAATGCCAAATTAACCAAGATAAAAATACATAGAAAAACTAGTAGTTGGGAAGTATTTATCGAAAACAAGGTCGCCCTACCAGTAGAAGTAATAGAAGAATTAGAACAAAAAAAGATGGCACTAGATGAAAATGCCAAAGAAATTACAATCATTTGGAATATTGAAAATATAGATGTAAATACTTATCTAAGTTACTATCCTTATGTATTACAACAAGTAAAAGAAGAGCTAAAAGTCTTAGAAATCTATAGCGATGCTCTAAAAGTAGAAGAGGGATTCTTAGTATTAGTGGCAACAACACAGATTGAACAAGAACGACTAGAAGGTTGCCTAGAAAAAATAAATAGAATTTATAAGAACTTAGGCTATAAGTTTAATATCGATGTCGAACTACGCCATGAAGATAAGATATTAGAAGAGATAAAACAAGACTTAGTAGTAAACGTAAAAATGACAGAAAAAAAGGAAGAAAAAAAAGAGGACCAACCCAAAGAAAAAAAATATCATAAAGAACCCAAAGATCCGAATAGTGTAATTGGTAGAGGAATTAAAGAAGACCCTATCAAGATTAAGACACTACTAGGAGAAGATAATAATGTAGTAGTAGAAGGATACGTTTTTGGTACGGATTATTTTGAATCAAGTAAAACAGATTTTAAGATTATTACCTTAAAAATTACAGATTACTCAGATAGTATTTATTGTAAAGTATTCGTAAGAGATAACGATGAATATAAAAGACTTTGTAAAGAATTAAAAGCAGGATCATGGTTTAAAATTAGAGGTTATACCAAAGAAGACCAATTTGCAAAAGAATTAGTATTAAATGCTAGAGATATTGTAAAAATAGATAAAAAAGAAGAGAAAATAGAAGATAAAGCAGAAGTAAAAAGAGTAGAACTTCATTGCCATACCAAAATGAGTCAAATGGACGGAGTAGTAGATGATGAAGCATTATTAAAACAAGCCATTAGCTGGGGACACAAAGCAATTGCTATTACTGACCATAATGGTGTTCAAGCCTTCCCTCATGTCTTTAATTTTGTAACGGGATATAATAAAAAATTAAAAGAAGGAGAAGAACCATTTAAAGCTATTTATGGTGCAGAATTAACATTAATTGATGATACAGTAAATATTGTAGTAAGATCGAATAAAGAAGTCATGCTAGATCAAACCTACGTAGTATTCGACTTTGAAACAACCGGATTTAATGCTGGTGGTGCTGACTCTATTATTGAAATAGGTGCAGTAAAAATTAAAAACGGGGAAATATTAGAAAAATATGATGAATTAATTAATCCAGGACGTCCACTTCCTCAAAAGATTATTGATGTAACAAACATTACAGATGACATGCTAGAAGGAAAAGATAACGAAGAAAATGCTGTAAAAAGATTTATTGACTGGTTTGGAGATTGTCCAATGGTAGCGCATAATGCTAAATTCGATGTATCTTTCCTAGAAATGGCTTATAAAAAATATAATTTAGGTACATTTACCAATCCCGTAATTGATACTCTAGAACTATCTAGAACGCTGGATAATACTTATGCCAGACATTCCCTATCAGCCTTAGTAAAAAGGTATGAAGTACCCTGGGATGAAAGTGCACACCATAGAGGAGACTATGATGCCGAAGGTACAGCTTTAGTATTCCATAAGATGCTAAAAAAATTATCAAATCGTAATATTGAAACCATGGATCAGCTAGATACGCTAGTTAGTAAAGATGAAATTCATAAATATGGTAGAGCGTATCATGTAAATCTATTAGTAAAAAATAAAACCGGTTTAAAAAATCTATTCAAATTAATATCATTAGCGAACACTACTTATCTATATAAAACACCAAGAATATTACGTAGTGAGATAGAGCGTCATAGAGAAGGCTTATTAGTAGGTAGTGGTTGCTACGAAAGTGAAGTATTTACATTAGCTAAATCAAAAAGTGATGATGAACTATCCAATATTATTAGATTCTATGACTATGTAGAAGTACAACCAATGGAATGTTATAATCACTTAATTCAAACAGGCGACTTCGGAACAGAAGTAGAACTAGCAGCCCAGATTGAAAAAATTGTCCGTGTAACAGAAGAAGCAGGAAAAATCATTGTCGCAACCGGAGATGTTCACCATCTAACAAGAGACGATAAAATCTATCGAGAAATTATTGTCAATCAAAAAGTACCAGGGGGAGGAAGGCATCCGCTAGCAAGATCAAATATTAAAGAAATTCCTTCAAACCATTTCAGAACAACAGAAGAAATGCTAGAAGACTTTAAATTCTTAGGAGAAGACCTAGCTTATAAAATTGTAGTAGAAAACACCAATAAAATAGCGGATATGGTAGAAATTGTCGAAGTAATTATTGATACTGGTGGAATACCATTCTCACCACGGGTAAAAAGTGATGATGGAAAAAGCTATCTAGACTGTCCTAGAGTAGTAACCGACTTAGTTTATGATAAAGCCAAAGAATGGTATGGAGATCCACTTCCATATTCAATAGAAGAACGTATTTCAACGGAATTATATGGAGACATTGTCTTTAAAACCATCAAAGAACAACTAGAAAAAGAAAATTTAAGTGAAGAGGAATTTACTATAAAAGTGCATAAAATTCTACATGATGAAATTCTAAAAGGAGTAGACAATGTAAAATCTCTAGTTAGAAATCATATTAAAGAAGAAAGTGAAGAGGAATTATCAGAAGAAGACCTAGAAAAAAAATTAGATAAATCCCTAGGAGGAGTTATCGGTGGCGGGTTTGATCCTATCTATTTGATTGCTCAACGTCTAGTAAAGCACTCAAATGATGAAGGTTATTTAGTTGGTTCCCGTGGATCCGTTGGATCAAGTTTCGTCGCAACTCTAATGGGAATAACAGAAGTAAATCCACTAGCGGCACATTATCGTTGTAGTAAATGTAAAATGAGTATCTTTGAAGATGAAGAAGGAAATCCTTTAGGAGCGACATATTCATCAGGATTTGACTTACCAGATAAAGAATGTCCACGTTGCCACATTCCAATGATTAAAGATGGACAAGATATGCCATTCGCTACATTCTTAGGATTTAATGCCGATAAAGTTCCCGATATCGACTTAAACTTCTCAGATTTAAACCAAGCCAGTGCTCATGCGTATACGAAGGTATTGTTTGGTGAAAACAACGTCTTCCGTGCAGGAACCATTGGTACAGTGGCAGAAAAAACAGCCTTTGGATTTGTAAAAGGGTATTGCGAAGAAAAAGAACTAGGCGATATGAGAACCGCCGAAGTAGAGCGACTTGCTCAAGGATGTACTGGTGTCAAAAGAACAACGGGACAACATCCTGGTGGAATCGTTGTTATCCCAGATTATATGGATGTCTACGACTTTACACCATATCAATATCCAGCAGAAGATGCAACGGCTGAATGGAGAACTACCCATTTTGATTATCATGCCATCGATCAAGATGTCTTAAAACTAGATATCTTAGGACACTCTGATCCAACACAACTACGTCTAATCCAACTACAATCAGGAACAGATATCATGAAAGTACCATTAGATGACAAGGAAACGATGAGTATCTTTACTTCAACAGAAGCACTAGGAGTTACCAAAGAGCAAATCATGTGTAATACTGGAACACTAGGTATTCCAGAGTTTGGTACACCATTTACCATAAAATTAGTAGAAGATACCAAACCAAAAAGTTTTGCAGAGTTAATTAAAATTTCTGGACTATCTCATGGTACTGATGTATGGCTAGGAAATGCTCAAGAACTAATCGCTAATAACGTCGTACCATTTAAAGATGTTATCGGCTGTCGTGATGATATCATGGTAAACCTAATGTATTATGGACTAGAACCAATCAAGGCATTTAAAATCATGGAATTCGTTCGTAAAGGAAAAGCATCCAAAGATCCAGAAACCTGGAAACAACATGAAAAGACTATGAAAGACGCCAATATCCCAGACTGGTTTATTAATTCTTGTGCTAAAATCAAATACATGTTCCCGAAAGCCCATGCTGCCGCTTATGTTATTAGTGCCTTTCGTATTGCCTGGTATAAAGTTCATATGCCAGTGTACTTCTACGCTTCATGGTATTCATCTAAAGCAACAGATGTAGACCTAGACGCTATGATTAAAGGATATAATGCCATCAAAGCAAGAATCGAAGATATTCAAGTAAAAGGATATGAAGCAAGTAATAAAGAAAACGGACAAGCTGAAAGTCTGAAAGTCGCACTAGAAGCAACGGCTAGAGGAATTAAATTCTTAAATGTAGACTTATATAAAAGTGATGCAACAGTCTGGGTAGCCAAAAACGATACCGAAATTTATCCACCATTTAATGCTATCGAAGGTCTAGGAGATACGGTTGCCAAAGCCATTGTTGCAGAACGTGAAAAACAACCATTTATTAGTATTGAAGATGTACAAAAACGAGGAAAAGTATCAAAAACACTAATAGATAAAATGACAGAAATGGGAATATTAAAAGATTTACCAGACTCCAATCAATTATCATTATTTTAAAAAGAGAAACTTCTCTCTTTTTTCTTGTCAAAAAATCTATTCCATGACATAATTTAAGTAGAGAGGAGAGTATTTATGAAAAAAATAATGATATTGGGAGTAGCACTGTTAATATTAGTAACAGGCTGTGCATCAGGAGAAGAAAAAAAGCTAGTATGTACTAGAACAGCTAACATGAATGGTCTAGAAATGGATTTCCGCTATGAAGTATATTATCAAGGAGAAGATGTAAATAAAGTAAAAACAACAGAAAAAGTAACGTCAGACTCAGAATCAACTTTAAAAACTCTAGAAAGTCAAACAAAAGCTTTATATAGTAACTTTGATAATATTGAAAACTATAACTATAAAGTAACAATTAACGGAAACACTTTAACTAGTACCACAGATATTGACTATACAAAAATTGATATAGATAAATTATTAAAAATCGATTCATCTATAAAACAATTATTAAATGATAGTAAAAAAATAGCTTTAGACAAAATCACACAGATATATGAATCTGCTGGTGCTGTTTGTAAAGAAGAATAAGGAAACACAGTTTCCTTTTTCTGTAGAAAGTCTTGAAAAAAAACAAAAAATATGGTATAATTTGACTAATTTTAAGTGGGAGATAATATGGCAGTATATCTGGTAAATGTATATTCACTATCAGATGAATTTATTAAAGATTTTCCAGGAATAATCATTCATCAAGAACAAGTAAAAAAGAAAGAATATCGGCCTGAATATTTTGGAAAAATATATATTAAAGTAGAAAAAGGAAAAGTAACAGCAAATGAATTGAAAACTGATGATCCAATACCAATATTTGTAAAAGCAGACCAAGAAGATATATATTTTCCGCAACCTAAAGATACAACTAACGTAAAAGACGCAATAAAAACTTATAAAATGTGCTTATATACTCTAGATAGAGATATAAAACCGGAAAATGTAGTAAATAAGAGTCAGATTCCAGAAGAAGAGTTATCAGAAAAAAATTATCTATACTATAAACTACTAGATATAAAAAATAAAAAAGAAAAAAATTTAAAAAATGAAGAGAAAGTAAATCAACAGGTAAAAAAATTATCAAAAAACAAATAATAAGAAGGTGCAGTAATGATAAAGAATTTAAAGGCATATAAGAAAAATTTTACACTAGCTACTATGATATTAATGGCAGTAGCGATGACTGGTTGTGCTAAAAAAGAAGAAACGCCAGAACAAACAGTAGAACTTTACACCGAAGATCATAGTACTTATTACAGTACCTATAATGAAAATGAACAAGAATTTGTATGGGAAGAAATATCAGAAGAGGAAGCAAAAAATATTAATAAAGATGTAGTAGCAGCAGATGAAGTAGATGAAAATGGTGATAGATATATCGCAACCTCAGAAGCCTATGGTTATGTTGCAGCAAGTAAGAATGAAACAAAACAAGAAGCAATCAAGAATAATCCCAAATTTCAAGATAATGCACTATTTTTATCAGGGTTTGAACAAGGAAAGAAAGATAAATATCAACAAAAAGCCATGGATGAAAGAAGACAATATGTTGCACTAAGCAAGCATCAAATACCAACATCTATGATGGAAGAGACTTACTATTATCCATTAGAAGAATTGCAAGTAGTATCTTATATTGGAGAAAATGCAATTGTATGGAATACCGAAGAAGAACAAATAAAAACAGGAGCCTATCAAGATGTACTAGGAAAAGATATGACATCCTACATCGGTCAGGATTATAAGGTAGAACCTCTGCAACAATTCGCAACAGAATATATGCATGAAATTACAGACGGTGTATACCTATCATCAGGAAGCCCTGATAGAATTCCAGAAGTAGCAGGAGATACCTTTATTAAACAAAATTCTTTCACAACCAGAAAAGCCAAATAGGAAGTATAGAAATACTTCTTTTTCTTTGCTATAATAAAAAAGAGGGATAAACATGAAAAAATATTTAACATTAGTAAATAAAGAAAACCAAATAAAAAATAATTATCTAAAAAATATAAAATTAGTAGATACCAAATTAGTTGATAACACACCTTGTCAACTAGAAGAGACAACGTATCAAAACTATCTATTATTAAAAAAAGAATTAGCTAGCAAAAAAATAGATATATCTTTAGCCTCTACTTATAGATCGATAGAAGACCAGCAAGCAATATGGGAAGAATATAAAGAAGAATATGGATTAGAATATGTAAAAAAATATATAGCAATCCCTAAAACTAGTGAACATCATACAGGACTAGCAATCGACTTAGCTTTAAAAGTAAATGGCAAATATACTTGGGATAACGACGAACTACTGGAACAGGAAGACATATTAAAAAAGATTCATAACATCTTACCCGAGTATGGATTTATTCTAAGATATCCAAAAGGAAAAGAAGAAATAACCGGCTATCAATATGAACCCTGGCATATTCGCTATGTTGGAAAAATACCAGCTAAAATTATGTATGAAAACCACTGGACACTAGAAGAATATATAACGAAATTTTCAGGCATTTTATATATAAATAAAGAAGTAGGAAAAACTTCTTTTGATATAGTAAATGAAATAAGTAATATCTTTGGTATACAAAAAGTAGGCCATACCGGAACACTAGATCCACTAGCAGAAGGAGTATTAATAGTAACATTAGGTAAAGCAGTAAAAATAGCCGAATTAATTACTGCTGAAGATAAAGAATATATTGCAGGTGTCTTATTAGGAGTAGAAACAGATACACTAGATATCACAGGTAATGTAATAAAAAGTAAGCCAGTAGATATATCAAAAGATTTAGAACAGGTAGTAAATAGTTATAAAAAAACCTATATGCAAGAAGTACCAATGTTCTCTGCTATAAAAGTAAATGGTAAAAAACTATACGAATATGCAAGAGAAAACAAGCCAGTAGAACTTCCTAAAAAAGAAGTAACAATAAAAGAAATAAAGCTACTATCTAGTGATAACGACACATTTATAATAAAAGCTAAAGTAACCAAAGGTTGCTACATCAGAAGTTTAATTAGAGATATCGGAAGAAGCCTAGATACCTATGCTACAATGACAGCCTTAACTAGAACAAAACAAGGAAAAATTGATATCAAAGATACGAATACCCTAGAAGAAATAAACCAAGGAAAATATAAATTACATAAGATAGAAGAAGTACTAGACTTACCAGTAATAGAAGTAAATAACACCTTAGAAAAGAAAATAAAAAATGGTCAAAAACTACTTAATACATATCACATAAAAGATAAAGTAATCTTTAAAAATGAAAAAAAAGAAATACTAGGTATTTATAAAGTAGAAAAAGACAAACTAAGAGTATGGAAGAACTTTTAAAAAGTTCTTTTTTCTTGACTGTAAACTAACAATTACAATCTAGGAAAGGATAAAAAATTATAGTATAATAGACTAGAAAGTAGGGGATAACGTGCTAGAAGTGATATTTTTGTTATTGGGATTTTTAATTATAATAAAGTCTAGTGATATTTTAGTAGATTGTGCTTCCTCTTTAGCAATACGTTGTAAAGTACCAAAAATGTTAATAGCATTAACTATAGTAGCCTTTGGTACTTGTGCACCAGAAGTGGCGATATCGTTTCAAAGTGTCGCCAGTAAAAATGGAACCATGGCTTTTGCTAATGTAGTAGGAAGTTGTATTGTAAATACATTTTTAATTATTGGACTAGCAGCCTTAGTTAGACCAATCAGAGTAAGGCATGCTACCATAAAAAAGGAGTTACCAATTTTATTGATTATCACAACCGGATTTTGTGTATTGATGCTAGATAGTCTATTTAATCCATTAACACCAAATACTTTCTCTCGAGCAGATGGAGTTATTTTAATTTTATTATTTTTAATGTTTGTAGCGTATATTGTACAATTATCAAGAAAAAAAGATGAGGCTACAGAACAAATAGAACCAGTCTATAAGAATATCTTTTTAATTATATTTTTATTAATAGGAAGCATTGCATGTATTAGTTTAAGTAGTGATGTTATCGTAGATAATGCTGTAATATTAGCAGAAAGATTAAATGTTAGTGAAAAAGTAATTACGATGATTCTAATTGTCATAGGTACTTCTCTTCCAGAAATGTTTATGACAGTATCTAGTGCTAGAAAAAAAGAATTTGATATGGCAATAGGAAATATCATAGGTACAAATATATTTAATATATGTATTGTTTTAGGACTACCAATTGCTATATTTGGCGACTTAGTATTAGAAAACTTTAATCTAGCAGATATCACAACAGTATTTTTAACTTCATTCTTATTATTTATCTTTGCTAAAAGCGAAAGAGTAGTATCTAAAAAAGAAGGAATTGTCATGCTTGGAATATTTGTTATGTATTATATTACCATGATTTTAGGATAACTACTTGAAAAAACAAAAAAAGTATAGTATATTATATGTGCTACCAAGACCCGGTCTAAAGAATTTCCGACTTTTCACTTAGTCTTGGCAAATATAAGGAAAGGAAGTGTTAATATGGCTTTAACAAAAGAAGAAAAAAGTGCAATTATTAAAGAATTTGCAAAAAATGAAAAAGACACAGGTTCTGCTGAAGTACAAATCGCTATTCTTACAAAAGAAATTAACGAATTAACAGAACATTTAAAAACACACATTCACGATTATCATTCAAGACGTGGACTTTTAAAGAAAGTTGGACAACGTCGTAACATGTTAAACTATTTAGCTAAGAAAGATATTCAAAGCTATCGTGAAGTAATTAAAAAATTAGGTTTAAGAAAATAGTGCCAAGTGCACTATTTTTTAATATTCAAAAGATAAATCAAAGAAAAAGTAGAAATTTTTCAACTTTTCTGCTATTCTAATAATGGAACTTGTATGGAGGAAGTATGAAAAAGAAAACATTTGAATTAGATTTTTATGGAAGAAAGATTATAGTAGAACACGGAGAATTAGCAAAACAAGCCGATGGTGCTGTACTAGTTCGTTATAATGATACCGTAATTTTAACAGCAGCTGTCGTATCAAAGACAGTAAACTTATTATCTGACTTTTTTCCATTAACTGTAAATTATCAAGAAAAATTATATTCTGTAGGTAAAATCCCAGGAGGATTTATTAAAAGAGAAGGTCGCCCTAGTGAAAATGCAACTCTTGCGGCCCGTATGATTGATCGTCCTATGCGACCATTATTCCCAGAAGGATTTAAAAATGAAGTACAAATTATCTCAACAGTATTATCAGTAGATCAAGACTGTTCACCAGAGTTGACCGCAATGCTTGCATCATCTCTAGCAGTATCTATATCAAAAATTCCATTTAATGGACCAATTGCTGGAGTAAAGGTAGGAAGAGTAAATGGAGAGTTTGTAATTAATCCAACTCCAGAAGAATTAGAAGTATCAGATTTAGATTTAACAGTCGCTGGTACAAAAGATGCTATTAATATGGTAGAGTCTAGTGCCAAAGAAGTACCAGAAGAGGTAATGCTAGAAGCACTAATGTTTGGACATAAAGCCGTAAAAGAATTAATCGCATTTGAAGAAAAAATTATCGAAGAAATTGGCGAAGAAAAGATGGAATATGAAACGCTAACTATTGAGCCGGAAATGAAAGAGCGTATCACCTCTCTAATTTCTAAAAAGATGGATAAAGCACTTCGTATCAAAGACAAACTAAAAAAATATGATGCCATTGATAAAATAAAAGAAGAAACTGTAGAATTATATAGAAGTGAATATGAAGATAAATTAAAAGAAGAAGAATTAGAAGAATTACTTGTAAAAGTAAATATGGTAGTATCTAATATTGAATATGAATTATTTAGAAGTATTGTAGTAAAAGAAGGTATTAGACCTGATGGTAGAAAGATGGATGAGATTAGGCCACTATCAACGGATATTGACTTACTACCAAGAACCCATGGTTCTGCACTGTTCACTCGAGGAGAAACACAAGCTCTATCAGTAACAACATTAGGTGCCCTAGGAGAACATCAAATATTAGATGGACTTGGTCTAGAAGATCAAAAAAGATTTATGTTACACTATAATTTTCCTCAATTCTCAGTAGGAGAAACAGGAAGATATGGTGCACCAGGAAGACGTGAAATAGGACACGGTGCCTTAGGTGAAAAAGCCTTACTTCAAGTAATACCAAGTGAAGAAGAATTTCCATATACAATACGTGTCGTATCAGAAATATTAGAATCTAATGGTTCTTCATCACAAGCAAGTATCTGTGCTGGTTGTATGTCTTTAATGGCAGCAGGTGTTCCAATCAAAGCACCAGTTGCTGGTATTGCCATGGGATTAATTACACATGGAGATGATTATACCATTCTAACAGATATCCAAGGAATGGAAGACCATCTAGGAGATATGGACTTTAAAGTAGCAGGAACAGAACACGGTATTTGTGCTTTACAAATGGATATTAAAATTAAAGGTATTACAGAACAAATTCTAAAAGAAGCCCTAGAGCAAGCACGTATTGCTCGTCTTCAAGTATTAAAAGTAATGCAAAAACAAATTAAAGAACCAAGAAAAGAAGTATCTAAATATGCACCTAAGATGGAAACATTCACGATTGATCCTATGAAGATAAAAGATGTTATTGGTAAAGGTGGCGAAATGATTACTAAAATCATTTGTGATGCTTCTAACGTAAAAGATGTTAATAATATCAATGCTGTAAAAGTAGACTTAGAAGATGATGGTAGAGTAATTATTTATCACAGTGACCAAGAAATCATCAACAAGACGAGAAAGATGATTGAAGAAGTAGTTCGTGAAGTAGAAGTAGGAAAAATCTATGAAGCAAAAGTAGTAAAAATAGAAGACTTTGGTTGCTTTGTACAATTATGGCCAGGTTGTGAAGGACTAGTACATATTTCTCAGCTTGCTCATGAAAGAGTAGAAAAAGTAGAAGATGTCGTAAAAGTAGGAGATGAAATCATCGTAAAAGCTTTAGGACCAGATAAAAAAGGAAGACAAAACTTCTCTAGAAAAGACGCTCTACCAAAACCAAAAACAAAAGAGAAAAAAGAAGAAAAGTAAAAGTTCATTTTAGAACTTTTTTTTCATATATTTATCTAGGTGATATTATGTTAAAGAAAAAACTAATCCAAGTATCCATAGTAATGGTACTAGTGCTATTTAGTTTTTACTATACGAATAAAACAATAGATATTATAAGAGAAACGGATCCTTTAATGAAACAAATTAAAGAAGAAAGTAAACAATACGAAGTACCTGCTGAAGATGCTAAAATAGAAGAAAACAAAATTACGCCTGGAAAGAATGGAAAAGAAGTAGATTATGATGAAACGTATAAAAAGATGAAAAGATATGGAACTTATAATGAAAGTCTAACTGTATTTAAAGAGACGACTCCTACCATATCAATAGAGGATACTTATGACAAATTTGTAACAGGTGGTCATGAAGAAAAAAAAGCTGTAACATTAGTATTTACAGTAACAAAAGATTCTAATCCCCAAGAAATAGTAAGAATACTAAATCAAGAAGAAACTACAGGTACCTTTTTTATAGATGGCCTATGGTTAGAAAATAATCTAGCAATCGTAAAAGAAATGTTAAATCATGAATTAGAAATATTAAATTATAATGATAGATACGAAGAAATTTACTTCTCTTCTGCCATACAGTATTTAAAAAATGTATCCGCAACCACTCCCAAGTATTGCTATGCAGAATATGACAATAAAGAAGTAATTGAACTATGTTCAAAGTTAGAACTACATACCATTATACCTACGATAAAGATAATAGCATCTCCTTTTCAAGAAGTAAAAGATAAACTACAAAACGCATCGATTATATCTTTACCGATTAATACAACAACCGAAAAAGAACTAAAAACCGTAATAGACTATATTAAGTCAAAAGGATATAAAATAGTAAAATTAGATGAATTATTAAGTGAACAAGTAGAAAAATAAGGTGCTATTTAGATAGCATCTTTTTGTTTATAAAATTGACAAGAATAGATAAAATCTTTAAACTAGAAAGTAGTAAGGGGTATGTATTAACATTGATAAGCAATCTAGAAGGCAAAACAGAAGAATTAACAGAACAAATTAAGATAGATGCAATTCATAATCTATGTCTGCCAAGAAAAGGAACAGAACTGCTATATTACGCGCTCTTTACTAGTAAGAAAAGCTTAAACAACAAGCAAAGCAATTATTAAAAACAAAAATAGAAGAAAAAAGATAGGAGATAAAAAATGAAATGTTTTAATGATATTTATATCACATCAGATGATATTAAAGTACTAGATTTTAATGAAGATTGGAAAATAGTACAAGAGACTGCACATGGTGAATTAAAAACCATTTGTTCAAAAGAAGAATGCGATAACATGAGATTAAAATTTGTGGAGTCTGCAAAAGAAGAGAATAATATCGTGTTAGCCGGTGTTAATGAAAAAAATTATATTATTAAGAGAATAAGTAAAACTGGAGATGTTGAAAGCCAAAATTGCTGGGATAAAACACAGGCTCAATCACCAATCTATCGAATTGACTGGGGAGTTTATGGAATTAATATATATAATAGTGCCATTTTACTTACTAAATTGTTAGACTATCCAAGAGATATTTGTGATGCTTTATATCGCCATAACTATATTCTAAATCTAAAAAGACCAACAGCTAAACTTATAGAGAAAGAACCCGGAAAATATGTAGAACTAGATATAAGTTATGGAACTACAGATACTATACATGCCTTATGTTCTTTAGAAGCAAAAACAAAATTACAATTTTATCCCTTTATAACAAGTGATAGAACACAAGAAGTAATAGAATTAGGAAACAATGATGAAATGCTTTCTATGAATAATCTTGCTTTAAGACTGACTAATCATAATTTCATGCTAGACTTAGCAGAAGAATTAAAAAAAGAAGAACACGATAGAACAACACGCTCAAATAATGCAAAAAAATTACTTAAAACAAGATTAGAAGAAAAAAAGTAAAAAAAGAAAACTTCAAAGGAAATATTTATCACTTTTCTCAAATACTTTTTTCCTATAATTCTAATAAAATAGAAGGAAGTAGATTAACAGAAGAAGAAACAGAAGCTATTTTTGATACCTCTAGTTTTATACCGAAAAGCAATAAATTAGTTCAACTCGATGATTTAATTGAAGCAAAAATTATTTTAAGTTGTTTGATTATATGTTAGATACTCTAGAAGAACCATTATCTAAAAATATGTTAATCAAAATGAATAAAATACTGAAAAGAAATACAACAGGTGAAGATAATCCTAGATATAATGTTACTGGATTTAAAGTGGTTCCTAACATAATAGGTATCATAAATACTATAAAAACCAGTGCTCCCAAAGATGTAGAAAGAGATATAGATAATTTACTCTCTGACTATTTATCACTAGAAAAGAAAACATTAGAAGGTATTATTAATTTTCGTAAGGTTCGAAAAAATTCATCCATTTGGAGATGGAAACGGAAGAGTAGGACGAATGATTATGTTTAAAGAATGTCTAAAAAACAATATTATGCCATGTATTATCTTAGAGAAAGACAAACCTTATTATATAAGAGGATTAAAAGAAGATGCTAAAGATAAAAGTGATTTAATAGATACTTGTTTGCACTCTCAGGATATTTATGAAGATATTTGTAATCAATTATTAAATTTCAAAATCGAAAACGATAACTAAAGTAGAGAAAAACTCTACTTTTTTCTTATCTAAAAACCTGAATTTACAGAAATATCAATTGTTTTAGAACCATTTTTATAGTATACTTAACTATAGGGTGAAGAGTATGTACTTAAAAGAAATAGTAACAAGTGGTTTTAAATCGTTTGCCGACAAATTAGATATTAAATTAGACGATAAAATAACCTGTATTGTAGGTCCTAATGGTTCAGGAAAAAGTAATGTTGTGGATGCTGTACGCTGGGTCCTAGGAGAACAATCAGTAAAATCCCTTCGTGGAGAAGGATCTATGAGTGATGTCATATTTTCAGGAAGTAAAAGTAGGAATCCTTTAAATGTAGCCTCTGTAGAATTAGTGTTTGATAATTCTGATCATTTTTTAAACGTTCCTTATACAGAATTATCTATTAAAAGAAGAGTATATCGTAGTGGAGAAAATGAATATTATTTAAACGGAGAAAGATGTAGATTAAAAGATATTAATAATTTATTACTAGATACTGGTATGGGAAAAGAATCCTTTAATATCATTTCTCAAGGAGAAGTAGAAAAAATACTTAGTAACTCTCCAGAAGATAGACGTGTTATTTTTGAAGAAGCAGCTGGTATACTAAAATACAAAAAAAGAAAAGAAGAAGCTTTAAGAAAATTAGATAGAACACATAATAATATTGATAGAGTAAATGATATTATTACAGAATTAGAAGGACAAGTAGGACCATTAAAAGAACAAAGTGAAAAAGCAAAAGAGTATCTAGAAAATAAAAAAGGATTAGATAATTATGAAGTAGCACTTCTTGCTTATGATATTGAAAATGCCAATATTGAAGCAGAAAGAGTTAAAACGGAGAAAGAAAAACTAGAACGTGAAGTAATGGAACTATCGAATGAATCTTCAAAGAATGATGCTAAAGATTTAGAACAAGCAAACAAACTAGAAAAACTAGAACGAGAAGAGACAACACTTCAAAGAAGGTTACTAGAAGTAACAGAAATGGTAGAAAAAATTAATGGTGAAAAAAATCTTTTGCAAGAAAAGAATAGTCAAAATAAAGATGAACAAGAGATAGAAGAAGAATTAAGAAAAATATTAGAGGAAAAAGCAAATATCACTTCTCTTATAAAAAAATACAAAACAGAACTAGATATTATTATTGAAGATGGGAAAAAAGAAGAAGAAAAAGCAAGTGAAATCTCTTCTTCTTTACAAAAAGAAAAACAAAAGAAAAACATGTTAACAAACGATTACTCTTCTCATGAACGAAATCTAATTACCCTAGATCATAAAATAGATAGTCTAAAAAGAGAAATAGAAGAAGGGGGAGACTTACCAAATAGTGTAAGAAAAATATTATCCTCACCATTATCTGGTATTCATAATACAATAGGAAATATCCTAAGTACTAAAGAAGAATATGTAAAAGCTTTAAATGTTGCGATATCAGCTAACAAAAACTTTATTATTACAGAAGATGAGCCTTCTGCCAAAAAGGCCATTAATTATTTAAAAGACAATCACTTAGGACGTGCAACATTTTTCCCATTAACCGTAATAACATCAAGATATGTAGATAAAGACTCTCTAAGAATACTAGAACAAGAAGAAGGCTACCTAGGAGTATTAAGTAACTTAGTAGAGTATGATAAAACGTATCAAAATATCATCGAAAACCAATTAGGTACAGTAATCATCGCAAAAGATTTAGATAAAGCAACCTATCTAAGTCATAAAATAAATAAACGCTATAAAATAGTAACATTAGAAGGAGACGTAGTAAACGTTGGAGGAAGTATGACTGGTGGTTCCACGTATCATACAAAGTCAACGATTCTTTTAAAACAAGACTTAAAACGTTTACAAGAACAACGAAGCTTAATGTTACAAGAACAAGAAGAAATAAAAAAAGAACTAGAAGAAGTAGAAGAGGCTATTAGAAAAACAGAAGAAAGTGAGTTTTTAATATCTAAAAATAAAGTCACAATTAAAGAAAAATATAAAACAAAAGCCGAAGAAATCAAAGAACAGAGAAACAAACTAGAAGGAATAGAACAAAAATGGCAAGCACTTAATGCGATAGCAAACAATTCTCTAAGCGAAAAAGAACAAGAATTAATTGAAAAATATCATACTTTAAGTGCGGAAAAAAGTACCATTCAAGTAACATTAGATAAATTAAGAAATGATATCGAAGAGATAAAAAAAGAACAAGAAGAACGAATTGCTAGTGACAAGGTAAAAAGCGCTAATCTTAGAAATCTAGAAAAAACACTACATGAAAAAGAAGTAGTTCTAAATAGGTTAGAAATAAAAATGGATACGATGTTAGATACGTTAAATACCGAATATGAATTAACTTTTGAAAAAGCAAAAGCAACTTATCACTTAGATGTAGAACCAGAAGAAGCAAGAAGAAAAGTAAATACTTATAGAGCTAATATAAAACGTATTGGTATGGTAAATCTAGCAGCAATAGAAGAATATGAAAGAGTAAATACTAGATATGAATTCTTAACGAATCAAAAAGAAGATTTATTAAAAGCAGAAGATACACTACTAGAAATCATGAATGAGATGGATGATGTCATGAAAGAAGAATTCCAAGATACCTTCACTAAAATTACCGAAGAATTCAAACAAGTATTTAAAGAATTATTTGGAGGAGGACATGCAGATTTAAAATTAACAGATCCAGATAATCTACTCACAACTGGAGTAGAAATAGTAGCATCTCCTCCTGGAAAGAAATTAACAACGATATCTCTTCTTTCTGGTGGAGAAAAAACACTAACAGCCATATCTTTACTATTTGCTATATTAAATGTAAGAACAGTACCATTCTGTTTATTCGATGAAGTAGAAGCAGCCCTAGATGAAGCAAATGTAGCCCAGTTTGGTAAATACTTAGACCATTATAAAAATAAGACCCAGTTCTTAATTATTAC
>CALVVW010000019.1 GCA_944364005.1 uncultured Bacilli bacterium
GTGGGTTTCTTTCCAATTTCTAACAAACTATTAATTTTTTCAAAATTTATATTGACTTTTAATAGTTAGTCTCCTTTCAATAAGTAAAGCTACAATAATATAAAATTTAAGACAAGTCAATACTTTATCAATCCTCAGAATACCAAGTAGTTGCAATTTTTTCACGGCTTACCCAAACTCCATTTTGATAAGTATGTAAATATGTCGTATATCCTCTAGTCCCTATTTGAACAGATTCCGTAGAATAAGTCTTTCCTTCCATGGCATCTTTATTGGACCAAAAATCAACATGTGCTTCTCCTCCTATCGCATAAGCAGAAATATAAATAGGATAAGAATATGTATTTTTAAACTGAAAATCTACATTCCAACCACTAGAATAACTAGCAACAGTCGCATCCAATCCTCCAGGAACATAAGGAGATTTAGCAGCATGCGGATACCTTTTAACAATTTCTAATCCTCCTAGCAAGGCTGCATTATAAACAGTAGTTGCAATCTGGCAAACACCATTTCCAACGAATTCATAATAAAAAACATAACCACTCTTATTATATGGACCAGCATACTTATAAAAAGAAAATACTTCACCAGGCATAATAATAGCCCCATCAATATAATTTAAAGCAACTCTTAAGTTAGTAGCTCTAGAAATATAAGGATTAAAAGTAGTCATAAAAGAAGAGACTTTCGTATCTATACTTTTATATTGAGAATTATTACTTGCTTGATCCACACTTCCAACTAAAGAAATAGTAGAATTAGAATCCAAATTTTGAAAAGCATCTAAAAGAATAGCAAAAGATTGATCAACATCTAAAGAAAAACCATTAACACCATCAATATATTGCAAATTTCGATTTTCATCCATCGAAAAATAACCATCTTTTTTCACAACATCCACTTGTAACTTTAATGTATTTAAAAACTCTTTTAATGTATCTTCATCATAAGAAAAAATATATTGAAAATAATTCTTCTCTTGATCAACAAAATCATCATACAACTCTAAAAAATCTAATGATTTCTGATATTGAACAATTTGACGAATAATATGTTTCTTATCAACTTGCAAACCCAATTCCCGATAACTATAACTATATTGCTGATTATTACATAATAAAGTTATTTTTTCATTTAATATTTCTTCCGAATACTCATCAATAACAGAATTTAATGAATCAAAAGAAACATCTGCAATAAAATACTTACCTAAATAAGTATCTGGTAACACTTTTGAATAATAAGGTCGAACTATAATATAGCGATATAAAAAAAGACCAATAGCAACTATAATAAAAGTACTCAAAATTATTAACATAATAACTTCTCTTTTAGTCAACCAATACCCTATTTTCTTTTTTTCTTTCATACTAATCACTCTATACTCTCTACTATAACAAAGTATAGCAAAAGAAAAAAGAAAAGTAAATGAAAAGGAGTACTAATTAGTAACTCCTTCTCTGATTTTTCTATTCGCAACTGCTTGATAAGCTTCTTCCTCATCATTAAAGTAAATTGTCTTATCTTTTAATTTTTCATAAGTTTCATTTCCCTTACCAAGAATTAAAACCATATCTTTTTCTTTAGCCATATCAACAGCTTTCTGAATAGCTTCTCTTCTATCAATTACAATTTCATAATTTTGATAACTATCTTTAATAGTTTTTACAATATCATCGCAAATTGCTTTCGGATCTTCACTTCTTGGATCTTCATAAGTAAATATAGCATGTGTCGCATTTTTCACAACTACTTCTCCTACTTGTGGTCTTTTTAAATAATCTCTCTCTCCTGCTTGTCCAATCACAACAATACTACGATTAATATCTAAAGTATGTACAAAATTTAAAAGCTTAGTAATACCATTAGGAGTATGAGCATAATCTACCATAACATAATAAGGCGTATTCGTTGTTAATAAATCAAGACGTCCACTAATTTTAATATTAGGAATACGAGAAAGTGCTTGCTCTAGAGGAACACCAACCGATAAAGCTCCTAAAAGTCCAGCAGCTAAATTATAAACATTAAAGTCTCCTAACAAAGGACTATCTACTTCGATAATTTCTCCACGATACTTAAACTGAATCAAAGTGTGTGTAGGATAAACCGTAAATGATACAATTTGTAAGGTAGCATCCTCTTTCATACCATAAGTAACCACTTGTCCATTACAAGCAGCCCTTACCTGTTCATAATAAGGATCATCCATATTTAAAACACAAGTACCATCTTTTTTAGTTTGTCTAAATAATTGTAATTTACAAGCAACATAATTTTCAAAAGTACCATGAATATTTAAGTGTTCAGAAGTAATATTAGTATAAATACTCAAATCAAATTGAAAAGTTTGAAGTCTACCCCGAAAGAAAGCCTCACTACTAGCTTCCATCGCTACATACTTACAACCAGAATCTAAAAACTCCCTAAAATAAGAATAAAGTAAATGTGTATCTGGTGTAGTATTAGGATTATCTCCACTAAACTTAGCACAACTTCTACCATTCGTACCAATATAACCACAAACATCACTTCCAATTAACGTTTGCAAAATAGTAGCAGTAGAAGTCTTACCATCCGTACCTGTAACACCTAATACTTTTAACTCATGATCTGGATAATCATAAAACTTTTGACATAAATATGGAAGCTCACGATTAGTATCAGGAACCTTAATCACAGGAACCCTATTTTCAGAAACATCACGACTAACAATAATAGCACTAGCTCCATGTTTAATCGCATCATCAATAAAGTCATGCCTATCTGCAGTTACACCTTGTGTACATACAAACAAATCTCCTTCTCTACATTCCTTCGAATTAATTTTAATAGATTTTATCATTACATCCTGACTAACTCCAGGATACAATTCACTTAATTTTTTCATATCATTCACCCAAGATAATTATACAGTAAAGTATAGTAAAAAAAAAGACTTTTTCTTGCTATATCTAAGTATTTATTCTAAAATGTAAGAGGGTGAAATTTATGAAAACAATTATTGCAGGTGCTGGTAGTGATTTAGGTGTTCATATTGATGGAGCTCACCTTGGTCCTATACAATTATTAAATGATTTAAAAAGTTTTTACAAAGGAGAAAGCTTTGTACTAGTTCAAAATGAAGAAATTATAAAAAGTAGAAATTTATCAGATAGAAGAAAAAACGAATATGAAATAGATAAGTTTAACACAGAATTATACAAAAAAATATTAGAAAAAGTACAAGATGGTTACTTTCCTATTACCATTGGTGGAGATCATTCAATTGCCGTTGCTAGTGCGCTAGCTAGTGCTAAAGTACATGGGAATATTGGAATTATCTGGTTTGATGCCCATACTGATTTTAATACCTTTGATACCACTGTTAGTGGAAACATTCATGGTCTTCCTCTAGCAGCAATTACTGGATATAAAAATGCAGAGTTACGATATTTCTATGATGGTAAGACAATACAACCATCAAAAGCCGTAGTAGTTGGTGCAAGAAGTATCGATGATTGGGAAAAAGAAAATATTAGATACTCTGGTATCACAGTATTTACAACAGAAGACATTAAACAAAAAGGAATTGAGCAAGTAGTAGAAGAAGCTTTTAAAATTGCTGGAGAAAAAACATCAGGAATACACATTAGTTATGACTTAGACCTAATAGATCCAGAAGTCGCACCTGGAGTATCCATTCCAGAATTTGATGGAATTTCAGAAGAAGAAGCAATGAAAATAAACGAACTAATTATGAAACATTTAAATCAAGTAGTATCTTATGACCTAGTAGAGTTTAATCCATTACGTGACGTAAATAGAAAAACAGAGCAAATTGCTCTAAATCTACTAGCCCAAATCATAAGAGCTGTAGAAAACAAAGGAAAAGTAGTAGAAAAAAAATATTAAACGTTATTTCAAAACTAGAAATAACGTTTATTTTTTTACACTATTACCTAATAAAGTAGTACTAGTATCCGAAATCATTTGATTTAACTCCTGTGCTGTAGATGTTACGTCATAAATAATCTTTGGTATTTTTTCTTTTAATTGAGAAGCTGCTAAATTAGCAGGCATATCCTTAGAAAGTTGAATTTTTTTTGTTGCCATTTCAGAAGAAATTTCAACTTTTAAACCATCCTCAGTAATCACAGGTGTATTTACAATTCCTTCTTTTGATAATAAAAAACCCTGAGAGAAAAACTTAAGACATGGCTTTAGATTTTTATAATAAAACAAATCTCCTAAAGTATAATTAGCCAAGGAAATAGTGTCTTCTTTTTTTACAGAAATACCAGAAAAACTTTTACTACCAATTTGATATCCTAAATATAATCTATTAATATTTTCTAAAGAAACATTTTCATTATGTTTCATACTATCATAAATATCTTTTCTATCCAAAAAAGAAAAAGGAAAACCAGGCTTCACAGAAGTAGAAAGTCCCATATCTGCAATAAAATGATAAAACGACTTAGGTATATCAAAAGACAAAGAAGAATTAGAAAAAAAGTTTTCATCTAAAACATGAACAGGAATATCTTCATTTAAATAATTAACATACATTGCACATATATCACTAAATTTAGGATGATTACTGTCTTTTAGACTTTCCTTGACAATCTTATCACGATAATAACAAAGAATATCACTAGAAATTGCTTGTAAATTTTGAATAGAAATCAACTTGTTATCCTTAATTTCTTCAAACATAGTCTCATCATTCTTTAACCCGAAATGTCCATCACTTTTCTTTGTAATTCCAAAAGCTGCTAAAAATTGATAAAAATAGCACAAAGGATTTTGATCATCTAATACGCTTCCTTTCATAGTAGTAGCATGTGAATAGATATCATATAAACACAGAATATCTTTAACTGAAAAATCTGCATTACCATCATCAAAAAAAGTATTATCTTTATAAAAATTAATCATTTCATCACGACGTCCTAACGTGACTTCTAATTTCATATATTTAGACATCATATGACCAGCATCAGATATCCATTCTCTAGGAGCAACTCCCATACATCGAAGCAAATTTTTACAACATTCGGAATCATTACCATGATATTTCACAACATGAATACCATGCAAATCCTCAGAAGTTAATAAATCAAAACAATCATCACGAACCATTAAAATAGCATCATCAGATAAAGATAAAGAAGAAGTAGAAAAAAAGTCAGAATCGTGTCCGTCAAAGAAGTCATTTGGATGATTTTCCAAAGGTTCAAGTATAATATATTTACATTGATCCCAATTCCCAAAACTATGACTTTCCACTTTCGTATTAATTGCAAAATGAACAGTATGGCGATGAATACGAGCTCTGCACTCTTTTAATACAGAAGAACCTTCCTTACTGTACCCTACTATACCCTTTCCCTCACTTTTTGTATCGTACCGAGAATAAATAGTTTTATTTCTAGGAAAAAAATCAGTAGCATGTACTAAAATTTCTTTATTAGACACTGCAGGAGTCGCAATTGACATATCATCAGAAATAATTGGAATACCGTGTTCATCTTTAGGAATATCACTATCTCGAATTAAATCATCAAAATTAAACATAATATCACTCCTCTAATAATTACAGTTAAAAATTATATATAAACACATAATTTTATCTTTTTCTAGTAATACTCTGGTGATTTTTCCTAGTATTTACTGACATATTTTTTTGCTTTACTTTTCCTCTAGATTTCTCTGGTGGAAGAACCTCTTGCACTTGATTTGCTTGCATTTCAATTAATTTTTTATAATCAATTGTAGTATGTAAACCAGGTATACTCATCCAATCATCCTTTCTATAAATAAAGTATACACTAAAATAACAAAAAGTTCACATCAATTTGTGAACTTTTACTATATAATTAATAATTTCTCTCTCTTAAGAATGGAGGTAAATCAAAATCACCATCATCACTAGAAGAATCATCTGAATCCAAAACCTCTGGAGCATGATATTCTTCTTTAACTGGTGTTGCTCTTCTAGTTGGAGCTCCATTACTAAATACTGGTTCTTTTACTGATGCTGGAGCTGTCTTTTTATCAAATCCAGTAGCAATAACTGTAACGATAACTTCATCAGATAAGTTCTCATTAATTACAGAACCAAAAATAGTATTAATATCTGTATTAGCAGCAGCTCTAACAACTTCTGCAGCTTGTTCTGCTTCAAACAACGTTAAATTAACTCCACCAGTAATATTGATGATAGCATCAGTTGCCCCATCGATAGAAGTTTCCAAAAGTGGTGAAGAAACAGCTTGTTTAGCAGCTTCAATTGCTCTATCATCACCCATACCAATACCGATACCAATAATAGCATGACCACTCTTTTCCATAACTGCTTTAACATCAGCAAAATCCAAGTTTACAAGTCCAACTACAGCAATCAAATCAGAAATAGATTGAACACCTCGACGTAGGACATTATCAACTTCTTTAAAAGCTTCAAGCATTGGTGTAGTTTTGTCGATAATTTCTCTTAATCTATCATTTGGAATAACAATTAACGTATCTACATGTTGTTTTAACTCTTCAATACCTTTTAAAGCATTATCCATTCTACGTTTTCCCTCAAAAGAGAATGGTTTTGTAACAATAGCAACTGTTAAAGCACCAAGACCCTGGGCAATCTCTGCAACAATAGGAGCAGCACCTGTACCAGTACCGCCACCCATACCACAAGTAATAAATACCATATCAGCACCAGCCAAAGCATCCTCAATCTCTTTCTTAGACTCCACTGCTGCTTCCTTACCTATTTCAGGCTTTGCACCAGCACCAAGTCCATCTGTTAATGATGCTCCTATTTGAATCTTAACATCTGCTTTTGAAGAGTTTAATACCTGTAAATCTGTATTAGCCGCAATAAATTCGACACCTTTAACACCAGATTCTACCATTCTATTAACAGCGTTTCCACCGCCGCCACCTAAACCAATAACTTTAATTTTGGCTAATTGATCCATTTCTAATCCGCCTACCATACCTAGTCCTCCTTAATTATCAAAAAAATGTCCAAAGACTTTACTAATAATATTATCACTATTTACTGTCTTATCATCAGGAACCATCAACGACTGAATATCACCTTCTGATATCATACTAACATTCTTCCCACGTAAAGACATTTTATCATCAAAATATTGTACCGCTCCAAGTACACTACTATATCGATTATGCCTTAGACCCATGGTACTAATATTACATACCTTAGCATTAATTCCGAAAATAGACTCCACCAAATACTGAAATCCTGCTAACTCACTAAGGCCACCTGTTACTATTATATAACGTATTTCTCTATTTGTTAAGTTTTTTATCTCTTTTTTCGCTAAATTTAATATTTCTTCAAGCCGTGCTTCTACCACTTTAGAAATACCTATTTGACTAATTTCTTTCTTATCATTTCCAATCGGAACACTAACAGAGTCATTACTATCAGCATAAGCTTGCATACTTACTGCAAACTGTTCTTTCAATCTTCTAGAATCTTCTTCCTTAATCTTAAATATATAAGAAATATCTCGATCTACATTATGACTACCAATAGGAATAATAGCATTTTTAATTTGAATTCCCTTATTAAAAACAGAAACCTCCGTCGTCTCTTCTCCAATGTCAATAATGGCACCAACTTCTTTTTGTAATCTCTTATTACGAACCGCATAATAATCCCCGGTAGAAGTAAAGCATACATCAATAGCCTCTAATCCACTAAGTTTCAATACTTCTAAAATTCGGTATAAAGGCTCTTTGGGAACAGTCGCAACAACAACTTTAGTCTCAAGTATGGCACCAGACATACCTTTAGGATCAGGAATATTTTCATGCTCATCTACCGTAAAACTAATAGGAACCGCTGTAACAAGTTCGCGATTTTCATCAATTCTTCCAACTAAAGCATCTTTTAATACTCTACTAACATCTTCTCCAGTAATACAAGAAGAATCTTCCACTTCAATAGAACCAACCGCAATATCTAAATGACATCCTGTAGTAGGAACTGCCGCAATCACACGAATCACTCGAATACCTAACATATCATTAACACGCCGTAAAGCAGCACGAACACTAGAAACACACTTCTTAATATCTACAACTTGTCCCTTAGAAACACCTTCACTAGGACTATGAACAGATGCTAAAACATGAAATTTATTATGAAGCTTTTCTAATACAACAATCTTTATACTATCTGTACCCAATTCAATTCCCGTATATACTTGACTCATGAATGCATCTCCCATCTTAAATTCAATTATACTATAAAAGAAAAAAAACGCCAAGCGTTTTAACAATTTAATTCTTATAATAAACTGCAAAATCTTCCCAAGAATCGACTTTTTCATAAGAATCTATAACATGCTTCACAATAGCCTTGTTAAATTGATTATATGGATTATCATCATGGTAAAAAACTAAATTAACAATAATATAAACACCATGCATCTTCTCTATCTTATTTATCATTTTTTGATTACCATAATAACCATAATTACCATACATTAACAAATCAAAATAAGTAATATCTTCTCCTCTACTAGTTTTATACTGCATAGCATTAGGCGATAAAATCAACTTATTATCATATTGATTAAAAAAATCAAAGTATTTAATCGTTTTCTTATACTCTTCACCAGCACATAATGTATACTGAAATCCTAAAATATCAGTAGCCCAGACAGGATTTAATAAATTACAATAAGCAATAAACAACAAAATTGAATATAAAACAGACATAAAACTGACTAAATAATAAAAATAGCTATTTTTAATATGAATAATTTCTAACATCTGAATAACAAAGCAAACAATATAAATCGCCAAATGATGCAAATCAAATAATGGAATCATAAAACTAAATCCCATAATTAAATAACAATTACGAATATCTTTTTTATTTTTTATAGTAATAACTATTTGAATAATCAAAAATAAAATACTAAGAAAAAAATATAAAGAAAAAGGTCTCCCATTTTCACTAGAAAAATCCAAAAGTCCTAAAAAGCATAAATCAATAAATGAATATAACGCCTGATTATATACTAAATAAATAAGAAAAATAAGACAAGGAATCACAAAACCAATAGCTCTTCGTAATAATTTTTTTAAATCCCTAAAATAATAAATAATAGAAGGAAGAATTAAAAAAATTCCTAAAGTATGTTTACTTAAAACCGCACACCCTATTACAAAACCTATTAAATAATCTTTATCTGGATATTTTTTTTCTAAATATAAAAGAATTACCAACATAAATAATGCCATAAAATTATAAGTAGCATTGATACCTAAAAATCCAAATAGACAAATACAAAATAATACCAAATAACTCTTCTTGCCATACATCTCAAATAAAAAATAAAACATAATCGTAACTAATACACTTTGTTCTATAATAAACATTAAGTAGTTATCAAAGAAAAATAATCCTATAGACATAACAAAAGTATATAAAGGTGTAGTAATAATATTAAAATTCAAATATGGAACCTCTCCCTGAACAATAGCATGACTAAAGACATAATTATTAAGTGGATCTCCATACGTATTAGAAAATCCAAAAAACTCATAAATACAAAAAATAAAAAGAAAAAGAAATAAGTATCTCATCCACTTTTTCATAATTTAACCCTCCAATACATAAACTTCATAAAAATCAATATTTTTAATTTTCTTACCATGCTCTAAAACATATTCTAAAACCATAGGCTCTGTCTGATTATGAACAGTTTCGTTAGGGTTAATTAAAAATAAAGTATCTTTATCCATATCCTTAATTTTAGAAAGCAACCTCCAACTTCCATGATATCCTAAATTTCCCTGATTAATTAAATCTATATAACCAATATCTTCATCATTTATAATTTTAAAATAATATGAATCAGAACTTAAAAATATAATTTTTTTATCTTTATTTTCATCAAGAAATCGATTCATCTTTTTAGTAAATTGTAATCTCTCATAATTAATAAACCTCATATAAAAATGATTGATATCGTTAGGATAATAAGAAAGATTAAAAGAATTATCTTTAGCGGTAATAACAGCAAAAGCTAAAACACAAATAATACTTAGAACAGGATAATTAAAATATTTTTTCTTAATACGAGAACAGATTAATAATATAAAGGCAAAAAAAGCATAAAGGAAATGATATAAATCAACGATTGGAACAACAATACTATAAAAACATAAAACATAATAGTTTAGTATATCTTTAGGATTTTTCTTTATAAAATAAATAGTAGACAAAAGAATAATAAGAAAGAAAAACATATAGATAGTAAAAAACTCACTATTGTAAGAAAAATCAAATAATCCTAAAATACATAAATTAACAAAAGAAGAAAAACTTCCACTAGTAACTAAAGAAATAGTAAAAATTAAAACAGGTACTAAACACCCTATCATTCTTTTTAAAAGAAACTTTTTATGTTTAAAATAATACAAACTTGGAAAAAGCAAAAAGAATCCAACTGTATGTTTCGTAAGAATTACAATACCTAGTAAAAATCCTACCAAATAATGGCTCCAGGAATATTTAGAAACAAATTCTTTTTCCATATAACACAACAATACTAATAAAATAAATAAGAACAAATTATAATTAGGAAAAGTAGAATTTACAGGGAAAAAGAAAAACAAGAAAAATATCCACATTTTATCCTGATACATTTTCTCAAGGAAAAATAAACAAGCTGTAAGAATCAACGAATTTGTAATATGAAAGACAAGCATACTAGAACCAAAAAGGTAAAAAGGTAACGACATCAGCCAGGGATAAAAAGGAGGTATCACCATATTAAAGTCCAAATAAGGAACAAGTCCCCTATACATGTTATTAGCAAAACCATAATTCCAAATCTCATCTAAATTAACCGGACTACAAATAAGGTTAAATATTAAAATTATGAAAAATACAAAAAAATACTTCATAACTTTCTTAATCATAAATATCTACTCCTTACTTAAATAATAAATCTCATAAAAATCTATGGTTTTAACTTTCACACCAGATGTCATAATATAATCTACTGCCTCTTTCAAATACTGTTGTGGAGGGGAAGGCATCTCATAAGCCTCCTTATCAATAACAAAATAACCATTCTCTACACTTTTCAATCTAGAAATAATTTTCAAGGTACCATCATAGCCATAATTACCATAATTAGGCAAATCAAAATAGGTGATATCCAAATTACTTTTAATCTTATAAAAATAATTTTCACTACCTCTTAAAAAATAAATAACATCATCATCCAAAGTCTCTACATATCGATCTAACTCATCAACCACTTTACAATATCTCTCAGAAAGTAAACTAAACTGAAAATTAGGATAATGAATAATCTTCAAATCATCAAAGTATATATTTTGTATAACAAACCAAATAACACTTAAAGCAAGAACAAAGAAAATACATTGTTTATAAATAGATCTTTTTATATTCCCATCTAACAATATCAAAATAAAAAAAGCAGCCAAAAACAAAGAAACATGATAATAATCAATGATAGGATAAACACAACTAGCAAAAACCAATACATAATAATTACAAATATCTTTAGGTTTTCGAACAATTCGAACAATAAGAACAATCATAGCTAAAACAAAACATAGAAAATAAAACCATTCGATATAGAAATTACTATGACCAAAATCAAAAAGTCCGAAAAAGCACAAATCTAAAAAAGAAGCAAAACTACCTTGAAGAACTAAAATAATAAAACAGATAAAAACAGGAAGTAAAAAACCAGCAACCCTTTTCAATACTTTTTTATAATCAACAAACAAATAATAAATTGATGCTAAAACAAGTAGTCCACCTACTGTCTGTTTCGTTAAAAAACTACATCCTAACAAAATACCTATCAAATAATCACTTTTATGATTTTTTTCACAATAAATAAGGAGTAATAAAAAGAATAAAAGTAAAAAATTATATCCCGGAAACATAACTGATACCATCGCAATAGGAAATGAAATAGAAAGAAATATCAAATAAATCCATGTCTTATTACCAATCAAACGAAACAAAATAAAGAAAAACAGAGTAAGAAGTAGTGCTTGTTCCAAATAAAAAACTAAAATAGAAGAATTCAAAAATAAGAAAATGGAATATAACCATGGAGCAAGAGGTGGAATTACTAAATTAAAATCAACATAAGGAACCTCTCCTCTAGTAATTGCATAACTAAATCCAAAATTAACATAACTATCTCCACGTGTTAAATTATAAGCAAGGACTAAACAATAGAAGAAATAAAAAAATAAGAATATGTATTTCAAATTACCCTTTTTAAACACTTTACTTCTCATAAATCAAATAATCCCCTTCCTTTGCTAGTAGTGAAAAATGATTCATCACATACTCACAAACTTCGTACAAAAATTCTCCATTCTTGCCAATCTCATCCATCTCACGTTGATTAATAATATATAAATTAGAAGACTCCTCTATTCTTTTTATTAACTTCTCAACTCCATTATACCCGTAATTTCCATGTAAGAAAACTAAAAAATAATTAACATCTAAATTATTACCAACATAAATAAAACTATTTTTGGTAGATAATAAAACGGGAACATTATCTTTCTCATAATATTCTAAAAAAACTCGATTCATATCCGAAAGAATTTCATATTGTTCTGGTTGAACCAGATAATATTCTAAATTAGGTAAAAAATCCAATCTTTTACTAGAAAATCCTTGATAACAATAAAAATTAATAAAGCAAAGAAAAATACTAAGTCCTAAAAATAAATAGCAGTATTTCTTTTTTAGATCTATCCTAATCATAAGATAAACAAATACACTACAAAAGAATAACAAGAAATGATAACTATCAAACAAAGGAATTACGAAGGAAAAAGTTGCTAAAGTATAATAAGCATAAATACTTCTATCTTTTTTGAAAACATAAAAACACAATACTAAAAATAAAATAATAGAAAAATAAAAATAAATAGAAAATCCTGTCGTATTTTTAGAAAAATCAAAAAGACCTAAAAGGCAAAGATCAAGAAAAGCCATAAGACTATGAGTAAATAATAAATAAACAAAGAACAAAACACATGGTATCAAAAAGCCAACGAATCTTTTCATCAATACTTTCAAATCTTTAATATAATAAAGAAAAACAGCAATCACAAAAAACATACCTATCGTCTGTTTTGTTAAAACACTAATTCCTAACACAAAACCTACAAGATAATGATTTTTATGATATTTTTCCAAATAAAGTAATAAAATATAAAGACAAAAACAAAACAAATTATAAGTAGGAATAATAGTATGTAAAAAAGGAAACAATAAAGCAAACAAAACAATAAAACTACGTTGATGAATCAATTGAAACAATAAATAAAAAGTAAACGTAAGTACCAAAGACCATCCAAAAATATACCATAGATAATGATTGCTAAAAATGAAAAAGAGTGAAAAGAAAAAAGCACAAAATGGAGTGGACACAGTATTAAAATCAAGATAAGGTATTTGTCCCCTACTAATAGCATAACTAAAACTATAATTCCAAAAAGAATCATAAGAATGATTATAAAAACTAAAAAGAGAAAGTACTAAAAAGAAAAAACAAAACAAAAATAGATACTTACTCCACTTTTTGATATATTTCATACTCTCCCTCCTTCTCTACCAATGGATAATTTTCTATTACATAACGAATAATATCCATATTAAACTGACTATCCGAATCAAACATTTGATATTCAAAAGATGATAAAATAAAATAGGCATTCTTCTCTTGTTTTAAAGATTCTAATAATTTTTCTGTTCCATGATAACCATGATTTCCATAGTTTAATAAATCATAATAAGTAATATCTAAATTATTAATAATCTTAAAAAAATAAGCATTATTAGTCAAAAATATAATATTTTTATTCTTATTCTGTTTCAAATAGTTAGATATAGATATAATATTCTCTTCTTCCTCCCGACTTATCTTTATCATTTCAAAATTAAGAAAACTAGCAACATAAGGCATTTCAAAATGATGACATACCATCATTATCATAAAATAAATAATGACAGAAAAACTAAAACAGAAACCAGTTAACCATCGTTTAGAAAAAGATATTCTAGAAAAAATAAGATAGCAAAAAACAAATAGAAATAAGCCAACATGATAATGATCAAAAAGTGGATAAGAAATGGTAGAAAAACAAAGTAAATAACTCGTAAATAATTTATGATTTTTCTTAATTAAAAAATAAATTAAAATGGAAACTAAAATAAGCCATAACCAAAAATAAAAATTAGTAAAAAAACTACTCTGGTTCTTATTTTGAAAATCAAACATTCCTAGTACACAACAATTTAAAAAATCCAAAAAACTTCCAGACAATAAAAAATATCCTAAAAATACAAGAGATACACCAAAAATACCAAGAAGTCTTTTAAAAAACTTTTTCCTATCTTTAAATAAATAATATAGTGATGGTAAAACAAAAAAAACACCAACACTTTGTTTTGTAAAAATACATAGTCCTAACAAAATTCCGATAATATAATCATTACACTTTTTCTTCTCCAAATACAAAAGTAAAGTAAACAAAAGTATTAGTAAAAAATTATACCCTGGAAAAATAATAGGAATTAAAAAAGAAGGAAGCGGAAATACTACCAAAATAAGTAATGAATATACTTTATTATCAAATAATTTTTCTAGAAAATAAAATAAAATAACAAACAAAACTGACTGAAATAGCAAATAAGCAATATAAGAGTGAGAAAATAAAAAAGGTATTAAATAAACAAAAGGCGAAAAAGGTGGCACAACCATATTAAAATCAACATATGGCACTTCACCTCTTGCAATGGCATAACTAAATCCATAATTCCAAATAGCATCACTAGTAATAATAGAATAAGTAAAGCAACACAAAATAAAGCAAAACAAAAACAAGAATAAATACTTACTACCACTTAATACTTTTTTCATAGTCTACTCCATTATCTGAAAATGATTTCCATTATCTAAGTAAAGAATTCCTTTTCTATTTTCAAGTTGACTAAGTACATCATTATAATAATTAATCATATCAAACTTAGTCAAAGTCAAATAAACCATATTACCATCATCCATATATAATAAGAATCGATCTTTATCATAATCATTAGGTTGATACTCAATATCAGAAATTTTACCTAAAATATCAGTTTTGATATCTGTCATTCCCTTAATAAAAGAACGATATTTATTATCTGGAACATAATTAATTAATCTAGGAATTCGAAACAAATCAATCTCTTCACTAACAGGGACCTCTTCTTTATTAGAAAAAACAACGGTCTTATTCGTATTATTAATAAACAACGGTTTACTTTCTTTAATATCTAAAACTAAAACATGAAAGAACTCTCTTTTTACTTCTGCTTTCTGAATATAAGGAGACTCTTCTAATTTATCTTCAATATTGCGAGTAGAAATCAAATAAAAACTAGGATAATCCCTAACTCCAGCAAGATTTAAAATATAATCATCTTTTAAATAACTAGTTCCTTCTACAATAAGGTTTTGAATAGGTAAATGAACAAAATAATAAATGCCAAAAGATAGTGCCACGAAAAAAAGAAGCACCATAAAGCAAGGCAACAATTTAATTTTTGTTTTCTTTACTATTTTCTTAGCCATATTTACTCCCAATTAACAAATTCTTGTTCTACCTTTAATTCAACCTGATACTCCTGTTTTACTTTTTCTCTAACATAATCAATTAAACTTTTAATATCATCACTAGTGGCATGATCATAATTAATAATGAAATTAGCATGTTTTTCACTTACTTTAGCTCCACCAATAGAAAATCCTTTCAAGCCCAAGTCTTCTATCAATTTACCAGCAAACATTCCTTCTGGATTACGAAAAACAGAACCAGCGGATGGATAGTTTAATGGTTGTGACTCCATTCTTCTCTTACGACGATCACGAATAACTTCTTCAATGGCAGATTTATCCCCTTTTTCTAAACGAAGTACAACTTCTAAACAAATATAACCAGGATGTGTTTGCAAAAAAGAACTCCGGTAATGAAAATTCATTTCTTTATTTTCAAGCTTAATTATTTTTAAATCCGGTGTTAACACTGTAACATCTTGAACAACATATCCCATATCACTCTTATAAGCACCAGCATTCATATATACAGCACCACCAACGGTACCAGGAATACCAGCTGCAAACTCTAGTCCAGCAAGGCCACGCTTAGCTGCCTGCAAAGAAAGTTTTACCAAAGAATAACCTGCTCCAACACGTACCTTTGAAGAAGAAAAAAATTCGATATCATTAAACTCATCTAACTTAATTAAGACACCTTCATATCTTTTCTCGCTAAAAAGTAAATTAGAACCAAATCCTAAGATTTTATATTTTATATTATTTTGTTTCGCTTTTCGAATAAAACGAATTAAACCATCTACATTCTTAGGATAAAAAATAGCACTAGCAACACCACCTACTCGATACGTCGTATGCTTATCCATCGAAACATCATATTCGAATTTACCTAGATTATCTTTTTCCAACTCTTTCAAAAAATCATTCATACTACTCACCAACTAACTTTTCTATCTCATGATATATTTTAGTAAGAGAATCTTTTTTACCAAAGGAAGCACTAGCCTTTTTCATAGTTTGATACTTCATATCGTCAGATAAAATAGAAGTAATAGAAGTACAAAGTGCTTCTCCCGTAAAATCTTTCTCTTCTAAAATCGAACAAGCACCAGCATCTTCCAACTCTTTGGCATTTAAATATTGATGATTATGAGTAACATAAGGAGATGGTACTAAAATAGAAGGTAGTCCAATTCCTGTAATCTCAGAAATAGTAGACGCCCCTGCTCGAGACACCATCAAATCAGCATCTTTCATAATCTGAATTAACTCCTCAGTATAAGGAAGAAGAACAACATTACTAGGAATTTGAATATCTTGATAAGAATCATAATAAGCTTTTCCTGTAATCACTAGTACTTGATAATCTTGACCCTTAAACTTACCAATGGCATCTTTCAATTTTTGAGTCATTGTAGTAGACCCTAAAGATCCCATGACAATTAATACTAATTTTTTAGACGCAACAAAACCAAATTTAGTCTTAGAAATTTTTGGAATTGTTAAAATTTCTTCACTTCTAGGATTTCCTGTATAAATAGTCTTATTTTTTGGAAAATAAGAAATACTACCAGGTAATGAAACACAAATAAGATCAACAAAACGAGCCAAAAACTTATTAGAAAGTCCTGGAATAGAATTTTGTTCATGAATCATAGTTTTAATATGTAACTGATGAGCAGCATACAAAACAGGAGCGGTAATATAGCCTCCTACCCCTATCACAATATCAGGCTTAAACTCACGAATAATCTGTTTTGATTTTCCAATAGCTTTAAAAAACTTACGTAAAACGGAAACATTAGAAAATATATTTTTTCGATTTAATCCTTGAATTTCAATACCAACAAAATCAATTCCCTTTGCTGGAACAATATCCTTCTCCATTCTATCAGTAGTTCCTATATATAATACTTTACTTTTCTTATCCATCTGTTGAATTTTATGAATAATTGCTAACGCAGGATAAATATGTCCCCCTGTACCACCAGCTGCTACTATAACTCTCATGTCTTCACATCCTAAATCAGTAAATTTTATTCCAAATAACTAAAATATATCCATAAATGATAACAAAATTATACCTCATATTGTAAAATAAGTAAATAAAGTTAATTATTTTTTAAGTGTTATATTCCTATAAAATAGCATGGTTTACAAATTCTTCCAAAGACAAAAACAATTCAAGCTTATCATCACGATATACAATTTTATTATCATGTTTTTTTATCATATCAATAACAACAGGAACAAAAAACCACTGAACCTCTGAAAGTTCCTCTTCCTGAATAGAAAACTCATCTACTGACAAATTACAAATAACATAAAAGAAATAAGTATTCTGTGAGTCAAATTTTCCAAAAGAAAAAGAAAAAATCTGCTCTAAACTAACCGTAACTCCCAATTCTTCATTAAGTTCTCTTAATGCTGCCTCTTTAGGTGTTTCACCATTCTCAACATGACCAGTACATAATGCCCAAGTATTAGGAAAATATTTTTTATTAGCACTTCTTTTTTGAAGTAACACTTGTCCTTGATTATTCAAAACAAATACAGAAATTTCATGACATAACACATCGCTCATCTACATAATACCTAAGTCAATTTTATAACTTCCCTTTCATGTGAAATATTCATATACAGTATACCATACTTTTAAAACTAACATTGTCATACACGAAAAAATATGATAAACTAATCTAACAAGAAAAGAGGGATACTATGGCAAGTGTTGGAATTATTGCAGAATATAATCCATTTCATAATGGTCATCTCTACCAAATACAAGAAATTAAAAGAAAATATCCAAATGACACCATTATCATTGCAATGAGTGGAAATTTTACACAACGAGGAGAACCAGCAATCATAGATAAATGGACTCGTGCACATCTTGCTATCGAAAATGGCGCAGATTTAATAGTAGAAATTCCCTATGCTTTCACAGTACAAAGTGCTGACTACTATAGCTATGCCGGAATTACCTTACTAGAAAATTTAAAAGTAGATAAATTAATATTTGGAAGTGAATCTAATAACATAGAAAATATCACAGAAATTGCTAAAGCACAATTAGAACAAGAAGACTTTAACAAATTAGTAAAAATATATTCAAAATTTGGTTATAACTATCCCTCTGCTCTATCTTTAGCCTTAAAAGATTTAACTGGAAAAGTAATAAAAGAACCAAATGACATCTTAGGTATTACTTATATAAAAACAATATTAAAACATAAGTACAAAATAAAGCCAATGGCAATAAAAAGAACAAATGACTATCACAACAAAGAATTAACCGGTACCATTAGTAGTGCAACATCAATTAGAGAAAATTTATACAACTTAGAAAAAATAAAAGATAGTGTCCCTAAAAATACATATAAAGCACTAACAACCAAAACACTACATAAAAAAGAAGACTATTTTAACTATTTAAAATACAAAATAATAACCGAAGAAAACTTAGAAAATTACCATCTAGTAGAACCAGATCTAGCAATAAAATTAAAAAAAGAAATAATGAATACAAACTCTTATGATGAATTAATTCAAAAAGTAAAATCTAAACATCAAACTTATAGTAAAATATCTCGTGCCCTACTTCATATATTATGTAATTATAAAAAAGAAGAAGCACAAAATAATAAAGAAATAATCTATATCCGCTTACTAGGATTTAATACTAAAGGAAAAGAGTATCTAAATAAACATAAAAAAGAAATATCACTACCATTGATTAGCAAAATTTCAAAAGAAAAAGATAAAATGTTAGAGTTAGAATTAAATACAACTAAGATTTATACCCTACCATATAAAGAAAGCGAATCTGAATATAAGAAAGAATATCAAACAAATCTATATATAAAGGAGAATGAATATGATTAAAAGAAAAAAAAGTGGAGAACTAATTATAATATCAGGAACAACCTGTGCAGGAAAAGGAACAGTAATTGATAAATTACTAGAAAGAAATGATAATTTATCTCTATCCCTATCCTATACCTCACGCCCTATGCGTCCTGGAGAAGTGGATGGTGTAGATTATAAATTTATATCTCATGAAGAATTTGAAGAAAAAATTAAGCATGGAGATTTCTTAGAATATGCTAAAGTTAGGTATGGAGAATATTTTGGAACACCAAAAGAAGAAGTAAAAAAATTACTATCTACAGGAAAAGATGTCATACTAGAAATAGACGTACAAGGAGCTAGACAAATAAAAGAAATTTTCCCTGAAACTATTTTAATATTTATCATGGCCCCAAGTATGAGTGAAGTAAAAAAGAGAATAAAAACAAGAGGAAAAGAAACAAAAGAACAAGTCTTAGACAGATTTATTACTGCTTATAAAGAAATCAATGAAATACCAAAATACAACTATGTAGTAGTAAATGATAACTTAGAAGATGCAGTAGAAAAAGTAGAAGCAATACTAATTAGTGAAAAGTGCCGTGTAGATAGAATTGAAGAAATAGCCGTAGAAAATCAAGAAGAATTTATGCACGAATTATTACTAGAAGATGAAAAAGAATTTAAAAATGACTCTATAGCAGAAAAAATAGACTAAAAAATACATTCAACTCGAATGTATTTTTATTTGCACTTTTGTAATGGTTTTTCTTCTATGGAATGTTGCTGAGTTTCTCTATTCTGAAGAATATCTTTAATAAAAGGAGGTTCTCTATCCGTAATTTTAGAAAAAGAAGACTGCAATAACAGCAAATTAAAAGAATCTAATTTTTCAAAAGAATCAACAGAAATATCATAAACTCTATCTTCTTTCATTGCACGATAAGTAGATAAAAATAATTCCATAGCTTCTCCACTATCCCATTTCAAAACATCTGCCGTAAACTCAAAAAATGAATATAATCTATCACTATCTATCAATTACATTCCTTCCATCATCTATCTAGGAAGTTGATTAATCATCTCCATTCGTTTACTTTCTTGATTTTTAAAATGATCAAGAACTTCTTGCACAGCTTCCACTTTTAATCCTTTTTGTTCTGGTAAAAACATAAAATCACCTCATTTTATATTTTAGCGTTTTTCTAATCATAACTCAAGATTAATGATATAATAAAAGAATAAGGAGGAGTTATGAAAGAAAGAATCTTAAACTATGTAAAAGAAACAGATAAATTAATAGAAGGAAAAGAAAAAATAACAAAAGAAAGATTAGAGTATCACCTAATACAAATCGAACAATTCCAGCATGAAAGACTGATACATTTAATCGTAACTGCCTTTGTAGGTATTATCGCAATATTATTTTTATTATTTGGTCTATTAGAAGAAAATCTAGGATTACTAATTGCCTTTTTAGGATTAATGTGTCTATTTGTTCCTTACATTCTACACTATTATTTATTAGAAAATAATGTACAAAAAATGTATTATCAATACGATAAATTATTAAAAAAATAAATACTCTTTACATGAGCATTTATTTTTTTATACTTTCCTAATCATGCCACTTAATACTTTACGACGTTGCTTAATATCACTTCTATTATCTTTTAAATCATAATAAGAATCAATAACTCGCTCACTATCACGAATAGGTAAAATTCCAAACTCTTCTAATTCCTGAAATAAATCTTGTCTAGAACCATAATGTAATTCTTCCCTATAAATACCACGAGACAATTCTAAAGATTCCCAGTAATTAACTAATTCTTTAGGAAAATGAACATTGGACTTATATATCATTCTTCCCGTTTTTGGAGCGTAAACTAAATTATATAATTTAACCCTCATAGTATCGTGATAATGATCATGACGCACTTCATAAACCGTCCCAACGGATATTCCAAGAGACATTCCTCTCTCAGAGAAAAAAATTTCATATTTCATACTTATCCCCTTAACTATTATTGCTTGCTTTCACTATTTTTCATATTGTAGGCCAAATTTTGTTGATATCTTAAAATACGTTGTTTTGCTATTTCTGACTGTACTTTCTTATCAGAATACTCATTTATCATAGACAAATATTCCTCCCATGGACATAATCCAAGACTTTGTAATTCCGAAAATAAATCTTGTCTAGATACATACCGAGAAGAATCTAAATGCCATAAATCTAATGATTCATAATAGTTTACTAATTTTTTAGGAAAATGAACATTATTATTATAAATAAATTCTTCTTTTCTAGGCAAATATAAGACATTATATAACTTAATATGATCAAAACGCTCTCCAAATTTATAACTTTCTAAAGCATAAGCCGTTCCAATAGAAACCCCTAAACAAGTACCTAACTCCGTCGCAACAAATTCGTATCTTTTCATATATTTCCCTCCTGAATAATTTCATTATAACAAAAAAGCAAAAAAAAGATATCATCAGATATCTTATTCGCTAATTTCTTCAATTTTCATTAAATTAGTTGGTCTAGATTCACCAGTGTTAGGGAAACTTCCAGTAGTAACTACAATATCTCCCTTTTCTAAATCCATAAATTGTTTTGCTCTCTTAATACTTTCAGTTAAAACTTCATCTGTAGAATTACAAATTGGCATAACAATTGGATAAACTCCCCAGTTTAAAGCTAGACGACGACCATCTTTTTCAGAAGGACAAAGTCCTGCAATAATTGCATTTGGTTTTAAGTTACTAATTGTTCTAGCAGTTCTACCACTAATAGTAGCAGCACAAATTAGTTTTGCTCCTAAACGATTAGCACTAGCAACTACGCTCTCAGCAATAGCAGTTGGAATATCATCAACTGTTTTAACTCCAGAAATATAATCAAATCTTGCGTATTCTTCAGTAACTTCACAAATCTTAGCCATAGCTGCAACAGTTTCAATTGGATGTTTACCAATAGTAGTTTCACCACTTAACATAACAGCATCAGTACCATCTAAAACAGCATTAGCAATATCACTAGTTTCTGCTCTCTTAGGACGTGCATTTTCCATCATTGTCTCAAGCATTTCAGTTGCAACAACACAGATTTTTCCCATACGACGACAAGTCTTAATCATATCCTTTTGAACAATAGGTAAACGTTCACTTGGAATTTCAGTACCTAAGTCTCCTCTAGCAACCATAACACCATCAGATACTTCTAGGATTTCTTCTAAGTTCTTAATTCCTAAGTCACTTTCAATTTTACAAATAATTTGTAAATCTTCTCTTCCGTGTTCCTTTAAAATTTCTTTAATCTCTAATACATCTTCTTTAGAAGAAACAAATGAAATTGCTAAATATTCTCCACCATGTTCACAAGCATATTTTAAATCAGCACGATCTAAATCACTAACATAAGGAATATTTAATTTAATACCAGGAACACTCATACTCTTACGGTTTCCAAGAGTTCCACCATTAATAACCTTACAAGTAACACCATCTTCTTCAACACTAATAACTTCAAGTTTCATCTTAGCATTTTCAAGTAAGATAATATCACCAACACTTAAGCTATCAAGTGCTTCAGGATGATTAACAGTAAATCTTTCTTCATTACCAAGAACATTGTCCTTAACAATACGAATAATCTTACCAGGAATTAATTCAATAGAATCATTCTCTAACATTCCACTACGGAATTCTGGTCCTTTAGTATCCCAAAGGATAGCAACATTCTTACCAGTACGTCTTCTAACTTCACGTACAGAAGCACAAGCTTGTTCTCTTTCCTCAATTGTAGCATGAGTAAAATTAATTCTAGCAACATTCATTCCAGCCAAAACCATTTGTTCCATGACATCTGGTTGATTAGAAGAAGGTCCTATACTACAAATTATTTTTGTCTTTTTCATAATTCACTACTCCTTTTCAAACAGATATAATTATACACTAAAACTAATAATTTGTATAGATTTTTTTATCATTTTAATTATATCTTTTACCAAATTTTATAAATTTATACAAAACAAAAGACTATTATAAAAAACAGTCTTCTAAATATTTATTTCTGACAATGCGGACAATAATAAGTTCCTCGCCCGCCTACTTTGATTTTTATCGTCTGACTACCACAGATAGGACAATCTCCTACCTTTCCATGAACAGAAAGCTTATTTTGAAAAAGTCCATGAACACCTTCACTAGAAGTAAAGCTCTTAATCGTAGTACCACCTAGTTTAATAGCATCATGAAGCACCTCTCTAGTATTAGCAATAATAACATCACACTCTTGTTTAGTAATATTATCTGCCCTACGCAAAGGTGATATATGACTTAAAAACAAAATTTCATCATCATATATATTTCCAATACCAGCAATAATACTTTGATCAAGCAAAACAGTTTTAATAGGTAATTTTTTAGAATGAATTTTAGAATATAAATAATCAGCATTTAATAAAGGATCATCATACTCTAGTCCTAACTCACATAATGGCTTTTCTGTATATGCACTATCCTTATCTAACAGATACATCTTCCCAAACTTTCTAACATCATGAAATCGAAAACTAATATCATTATCTAAAGTAAAGAAAACATGTTCATGTTTATTTTT
>CALVVW010000020.1 GCA_944364005.1 uncultured Bacilli bacterium
TTTCCAATTACAATTTCTCCTTCTTTCTTTAAATGAAGCCATTTTATATTTTCATCCATGGTAGGAGAGCAATATAATATTACATATTCATTATCTGTATTAATTTTTAAGAAGAAGAGACTATATTCTTTTAATATTGCTGAATCTACTTCTTTGTCACCTTCCATGATTTTGGTTTCAAAGTCACTTTTTATTTTCCATTGTCCTCGATATTCTTCTACATTAATTAGATTTCTTACGTTACCTAAATAGTCATTATCTGTAATCCAATAGTTTCCTGCTATTTTCGTTGGTAAAGTAAAGTTATAGATTTTCGTCTTTTTAATTAATCTTACTATCACTTTATCACCAACCTTACTTATCTTTTACTCTAGCTTAATTATATCTTTTTTTTTTTGTTTTTACAACATTATTTCTACCTTTTCATTTCAGAAAAAAAGAGCTTACCCATATTTTGAATAACTTTCTTTTATTTTTTTATTAAGTTTTACAATTTTTGTCCAATAGTATATCTCTTGTTCTATTTGTTCTTCTACTACTAATTCATTATGATAACCCGCTTCTTCATGCTAGTTACATCCTGCTGATATTAGCGGGTTATGATGATTGATAATTATATAAATAGATAGCTTTCTATTTTATTTTTTACGATACGAAGATGCTAAAAATAGTTTTCCACCGCTTCTGTGGATTATTTTCTTACTTCTCCTATATTAATCTTCTTGTGTTTTTATACCATTGCACTTCATAGGTCTTGTCCTTTTTTGTTTCTTGTGACAGACGAAATAAAGTAACTGGAGCATATTCTATCTTAGCATTATATCAATTTGTATTTGGTAATTCTATTCCTATGTTTTCAAATTCTTTTACTAATTTATTAATTTTTAGCTAATGAACTTCTATTGTGCTATATTATTGCTTTGTACTGGAAGAGACTTCTTCTAGTTTAAAGTTATTATACCACATATTTTATTTGTCCCTTTTTCTTTAAGTAATTAATTATACCATTGGTAATAGAGTTGGCTAACTTTTTTTGATAATTTTCTTGTTGCAATAAAGTTCTCTCTGTTGGATTTGATAAATATCCACATTCTACCAGCACTCCTGGTGTTGTTGTATTACGATACATGTATAGGTCTGTTGTTTTAATAGTTCTAGTACTTCCTAAGTCTGTTTTGAATTCTTTCATAATAGATTTGGCTAATTTTTCATTATTTTCATTAATAGAATTATAGAGTACTTCTGCTCCTTTCATAGAGGTGTTTTGATACCAGTTTATATGAATAGAGATGTATAAATCGCTCTTGGTTTCTTTAATCTTTAATAATCTACGATATAAATCTCCTCTTTTTTTAGCAGAATCATAAATAGATGATAAGTCTATATCTCTTGTTCTAGTCATATAGACAATAGCTCCATTTTTTGTTAGCTCTTCTTCTAGGGCTTTAGAAATTTCTAGATTAATATCTTTTTCATATATTTTTCCATAATAGGTTCCAGAATCTCTTCCTCCATGCCCAGGATCAACCATAATAATTGTGTCTTGTAACGGTAGTGTTTGGGCTGATATTACTTGTAATGATAACACTAAAAGACAAAAAATAATTAGTAGTATGGTTTTATATTTTACTTTTAACATAGAATCACCTACTAATTATATGCGTAATTTTTAGTTATTATTTTATATTCTTTTCTGTTTTCTAATATGATATTATAATTTTTTTATTTACTTTTTCCTTTAATATAATTCTATCCTCTGTATTTATTACTTCAAGATTATATGCTTTTCTTCTTCTTCGATTTAAAACTAACTCCACATTCTTTCTACTACTTAGACTATTATCGATTATATTTCTATAGTAGTCAGAAAATAATTCACTAGGTATTGGAGTTTCTAATATATCGTGAATTTCTTCTTCTGTAAATATTCCTCTTTTCTTATAAAAATCGATTTGATTTTGGTCTATATAATATGTCATTTCTTTAAGAATATTTTTCCAATATAACCAAATTGTACCATAGGAAATATTTAGGTTAATTTCATCTTGCTGATGACTAAAACAACTTATTGATGGTAAACTTCTACTAAATTTATCTTGTAACATTTCATCTGCTATTATTTTAAAAGAGTCTTGATTAATAATCTGTAATGTATCACCTGTATAATAGCCATCTTCTTTTTTCTCTATAGCTTCTGCTATTATGTTAGGCTGTGTCTAAATGGATTCTTTTTCTTATAAGAAAAATCATAAATTATTCTATTACCTACAATAGTAAAATTTAGATCTTTGTACTTGCTATTTAATTTTGTATATTTCTTCAATATTTCTAATCTTTTTTGATTCTTATATATTCATCTCTTAAACCAAAAACAACTTCATTTGCTTTATAGTATTCCTTATCCATTATCCATTTGTCAAATAAATCTAGTTTGACTTCTCCTTTCTTATTATTTTAGAATAATTTCTTCTTTATAAGATGATAAATAATTATCTAATAACTTTAGTTCTTTGTTTTCTATTTCAAACACAGATATTTTTGGTATAGTAATATCACTTGATTTTTCTTCTATTTCGGTTCTTGTGTAATATAATTTATTTTCTTTTATTTCAAAAGTTCCAGTAGATTTTTCAAGTGTTTTACCTTGTAGTTTATCCCAGCCTTCTTCAGATTCAGTTAAATAGTAAGCTGTTAATTCTGCTTGATATTCTTTTGTTTCCTTTTCATAACTATCTAAGAAAGTTACTACTAATCTTGGGGTAAATTCTTTGTCTGGAGACAATTCAAATCCCTCTCCATTCATAGTATGAAATCTTTCTAGTCCGCCTAGTTTTTCTGATATTTTAGTGCTTTCTTGTTGATGGCAGTAGTCTCCATAACGAATTTGATAGGAAATAGTGTTATATAATATATTGTTTTTTACAGAGTAGTCAATGATTGTAAAATCATTTTCTTTATCGTAGTAGTAAGTTGTATTATTACATTTTGTTTTTTCTAGGGTATTTAAAAAGTCATTTATTTCTTTTTTTAGGATTTTATTTCCTCTTATATTTTTGTAAGAGTAACTTCTATCATTTTCTTGTTTTAAGAAAGATAGTTTTGGTACTCCTAATTCGACTGTTTGACTTCCATCTGTCCTATCATAAATTATGGACTCTATGTCATATCCTAAAGGCAATGTTTTTAATAAGATTATGATAAGTAATATCATTCCTACAGGGATTACAATCAGTAATTTTTTCTTTTTCATACTCTTTCCTTTCTTTATTCATCCGGTTGCCAAGTTAAGCCATTATCGTTACTTTTTAACTTCTTTATCTCAGGTATTTTTGTATAATACATACTTGCATCTAATTTTAAAGTGTTATCTTCGAAATAAGGCATCTTATCTATATAAAGATATGGTAACTCTTCTTTTTTTACTTTAAAGATAACTTCTTCAAAGGTCTTTCCTCCATCTCTTGTTACTCTTAGGCCTCTATTTTCATTTTCTTTTAATTCTTTTATAAATCCTATATTTTCATTTAAGAATATGTATTCTGCTTCATCACCTACAATTAAACTATCTTGGGTTAGTACGTTTGTGAATGTTTTTCCTCCGTCTGTTGATTTTTCAACAATCACAGCAAGTCTTCTAGCTAATACGGCATCGATACTTGTTATTTTTATTACTACGTTATTATCAAATGTTTTTGTATATAGTACTTCTCTTGGAAAGGTATTGTCTTTTTGAGTATTCTTTTCTGTATTTGTTTCTATTGCATCTGTTTTTTCTTCTTCCGTTTTGTTATCATTTCCTGTAGTACTTCTTATTACATTTCCATTCTCATCATAATATGTTGTTCCAATATAGTTTTCAGGAGCAAAATAATTATTATAGTTTTTTACAAATCTAGGCTGTTTTTTTCTAAATATTAAATATTTAAAATCATAATAGTTCAGACTAGTATCTACTAAGGTACTTCTTTTTATTTCTACATACCAGACATTATCTATTTGAGTGATTCTTTCCCTTTGATATAAAAGGGGAAATAAAACAATAGCTAGAAGTACTATAGATAAAATTCCTTCTAGTAGAAAATAAGCAGTATATAGTTGTATTTTTATTTGTTTTTCATAGTTTAATTTTTTGATTGCTATTATGGTTCCAATTACTATTCCTACAATTATTAGTAATATAGATATTAGTTTAAAATAAAATAGATAGGTACAGTTATATATGGATAAAATTATCCAGCCAGTAATAAATAATATGAGGTAAGTAATGGATGACCATAATATTATGTTTTGTTGGAGTTTCTTTTTCATAGTTTTCCTCTATTTTTTAAAATTTAAATTTCTGTGATTTTATTATAAGTTTATTATATATTGCTATTATAACATATATTCTATATTTTTCTTTTATGATTATATAAAAAAGTAGGTTACTTTATACTTTATTTAAAGTCCTACTTTTAGTATTTTACATTTTCTTAGATTGTGATATTTGTGTTGATGGAGTCTCCATTATCATTGATTGTAAATCTTGTCCATTTTCTCTTTCTTTTATATATTTACTTAATACACTTACCATTTTGTTGTAACCTTCTTCACTCATATTGTTAGCAACAAAATTATCGTGTGGATATTGACCTCTTCTTTCTGCTAGATGATTTTCTCCAAAATCCCAAATTTGATAAACTGATTTAAATTCTTCACAACTTTTACCTTCGGCTACTTCTACAAAACTTTTTGCGGCATCCATAAATGAACCTCCATTTTGTAGAATCCAATTTTCAATTCCAACTCCTCCTAAACCTCCTTGAGGGTTTTCACCACGATTAGGTTTATATGCTTTTGCATCTTTTAAAACTTGTTTCGCCAGTAAAATATTGGCTACTACATATTTGTATTTTTCTGGGTCACATTTTTTTATAGTAGTAAGTCTATCTTGCAATGCCATATCTGTTGAATAAGAAACTTGATCTGTTTTTTCAGTGAATGTTATATCAATATCAACATTAGTTTCAGAATCGATTTGAACTTTCTTTAATCTAAAATCTCCTGTCCCAGTTATTTCAGATGAATTTTCTTTGCCTAAGTTCTTTAATATGTTTGACTTTAATTGATTTAATTTAGAAGAATCAGATAATATTGATTTATCTAATCTCATCATAAAATCAAAATCACCATCACCTGGTTTATTAGTTCCTCTACCTGTTGATCCTGTATCAATTAATTCAACAAATCCCTCTGTCAAATCACCATCAATATTCGTTTTTAAGTGAAGACCTAATTCATCAAGAGACTTTTTGATATTTTCATTAATTTTGTCTCTTTTTACTTGAACTTCATCATTATTTTTCTCTATTTGTTCCGCAATTTTTTTTGTTTCTTCGGTTATTAAATTTTCTGAGAAATGGTAATCATCTTGACCATAATATGATAAACCATCCATTTTTTCTCTTAATTTATCATAATCTTCTGGTGTAAATATAATTTTACCTTTCATATTTGCAACAGGAATATAGAATCCATTCATTACGATTTCTAATCCGACCCTATAATCATAGTTTCCCATAACTATATAATTTATTTCACTTGATGCAAAACCTGTTCTTATACCGTAATGATCATTACTGACAGCTCCAGTATAGAACACTTCTATTTTGGATATATCTATTTTCGGTTCAAGTTGCTCTTTATTATTTCTTGTAATCATAAATCTATCGTCATTTTTTAATACAAAGTATATAGGTCCGTAAGTAGAGGCAGCAGTTGCTAGCATTTTTTCACTAATTGTTCCTTCCGAACTCATAATCATTGATACATCAGTATCTAATGGAGTTCTATCACTACTTGCACTCGATCCTAAATATTCTTTTGAAAGACTACCATTTTGTAAAATGTTTCTTAAATAAGTCGTACTACCGATTCCTTTAATAAAATCGCCTTGTTTTAAAGTCATTTCTTCATTTGCAGCATTTCTATTTCTGATATCTGCTGTTCTTATTTTTTTATTGATATAGTCCTTTGCCTGTTCTACTGTATCAATTCCGGCAAAACCACAGAACATTTTAATTACTCTGTCTCCTAAATTATAATCTAATCTACCATTCGGAGATAATTCTTTTGATAATTGTGAAATGTCTGCTAAAAGATTTTCAGTAGAGGTAAATAATTTATTTTCTTTTTTTGCCATCATGGTATTATTATACAAAGTAATTAAATGCTTCCTGAAAGTAGTTAATTCTTTTTTCATATTTTCATTAAGCATACTGTATTGTGTTCTTCCTGATTTTATACTTTCATATAAATTGGACCCTATTTCTATATTCCTTAAATATTCATTTACAGATCTATTATTTGAACCAAATGCCGACTTTATTAAATCTGAAAATATGACTATTTTTTTGCCTGTGGTTGACGCTTTTTGTAGTACTGGAGAAATCATAGAAACAAAGTTAAACCCTTGAAAATTCGGATGTAATATTTCAAAGCATGAATATATTTTTCCAACTGTTGGAATGTTATTTTTAATAAAAACATCTTCAATTTTTTCTAAACTTTCTAGAGGATTAGTTGATTTTAATATTTGAGTTGCTAATTCTTTTCTAAATGTAAATATCTCACTCGAATTAGATAACGAAAGTCTTGATACTACTTCTGATACGTTTTCAATGTTTTCTATAGTTATATCCTTACTAAATTCTGTCACATATTCTTTGAATGCTTTTTGTAATTCAACATCTTGAAGTTTAGAATAAGCTGAAATAACTTTTAATCTTTTATAGTTTGTCGCTTTTAAATTATCGCTATCATCGAATAAAGGAATCATCCAAGAAACATTTTGTGGAAAGCCACAAACAATATTTGTATTACCAAATATATCTAATAAGTTAGGATTAGAAATAAAATCATTTAAAGTAAATTCTCTATTGTAAAATCTGTTACGAATATCTTCTGAAACACTTTGACTTAAAAATAATGTGGGATTATTATTTTTAAAATGGCTTGGAATATTCTCATCATATTTCATCTTTCCATCAATAATAGTCTGTAAGATTGTTTTGTCTAACTCTTCTAACATATCATCTTTGGAAAAATTGAGATTGAATTTAAAATCTTGTAATTTATTTGCTTCAAAAGCTAACTCAATATATTTTGCATATAAGCACATTACATCAAATCCATCTTCCCAACCAAATGTCTGTTTAATGGCACTAAGTAAATTAATTTGATCATATCTATGTTCTTCATTTATAACACTAACTGGCATATATTTAAATAATGTTTCTAAATCAATATCTTTTAAATATTGTTTATAAGATGGGTTTGATAAGATAAATTCAGCGTTAATTTTTCTACTATAAAATGCTTGCTGTAATTCTTGTGGTGCATCACTACTTAAAAACAGTGACGGATAGTTTTTTCTAATATTGATAGGAACTCTTTTAGGATAAGGTAAGTTTCTTTTAATAATTATTTCTCTGAATAGTTCATTTGTTTTTTTCTGAATTTGATTTATATCATCTTCTGCATTGAATCTTATTTCATATTGATAGTTATCCATTATTTTCCTATCAAATATCATATCAAATATATCAACATATTCTGTAATGAATTGTACCATATTTTGAAAATCCATTTTATTACTAAGAAAACTATACAGATTTTCATAACCAGATTCGGTATTACTACCATCTACTTCTATATATCTTGATTTAAAACATGAACTTAAATTTTTTCCTTTTAAGAATTTAATATATCCAGGATGTTCTACAAGTAATCTTGGGGTAATGGACTTTGTATAAAATAATTCTTGTAATTCTTTAGGAGCTTGTCCTGATATAAAAAGTTCTTGATTCCTTCTTCTAAATTCTCCAGTCATATTTCTGTAATCTGGGGCTTTATCTCGATAATCCCAGTCAGTTGGACCATATATTATCATTCTTCGCATCGCTTCATAGAATTCATCTTTTGTATATGACCTATCTATATAATTACCATTTTCATCATATGGCTTTATGGTATCTAGCCTTTTTTCTGAATCATGAACATTACCAGCATAATGCAAATACATATCAAACATTAATTTCAACATTTCATAATTATTTTTTGTAAAGAAGTGACCACATTCGTTATCGAAGTCAACGACATTTTTTAATCCGTAAGTTCCTATGAACCTTAACACATCTTCATTTAATAATACTGTAAATGGGATTGGTATATTAAAAATGTAATCTTGGGGTAAAGTTTTTAATTCTTTTATTATTCTCTTGGAATAATAAGAATCCCCACTCAGCAACTCGCTTAGATATTTTTCTAATGATGAATATTTAAATATTTCCTTGTATTCATTTGTGGTTAGCCTTATAGCTGGCCTATAATCTCCATACTTTCTATATGTATTTTTTAATAGATTATCTGTAAACTCTTTGATATATTCATATTTTTCCTCTTTTGTTGCTAAAGCCGTAGTTTCCTGAATAAATGTATTGATATCACTATGGTTGATTAACAGTGGTACTAAATCTTTATAATTAGTCATAAAAGCTTTTAAATCGCTATCATTAATATGATTTTTATTTGATTCATCATGTAGTAAACAATAACTTAAATCTTTATCTTTAAATAGCTCCCAATTTTTCACTAACTCATCTATTGAAATTTTTCCATCATTAAATTTTCTTTTTTCAAGAGTTAATTCTTCATCTTCACTTTCTGATATTTCAAATAATCTGTCTCGATATACGTCTTTCATTTTTGAAGAATATAAACTTGGCGGAATTTTGTCTTTTACTAATTCATATAATTTTGCATTTAAATCTTCAACTGTTGCATCAATGCTCATTAATAGTTTCTTATAATTAATATTACGAAGATTTGTTTTTCTGGATAATTCCCAATCTAGTGATTTCAATTTTTCTATTCCAAATTTTTTTATAATTTTTCTATCTTCTGACTCAAGGCATTCTACAGGAACTTTTTCTATTAAATCAAATTTTATATAGTCTTCTAAATATAATTGTGAACTATAAATACTCTGCCTTATCTTGAATGGAACTGGCAAGCTTTTCCTAAAAATTTGACTTCTTTTATATCTCCATTTCATAAGTTACTCCTATCTTTTTTTCATTATATCATATATTTTATTTATTTTGTTTTTTTAGTTATATGCCTATACTCTCTTCTTATTTTAGAATACGTTATAATGGTGAAGAATAATGATTAATTTTTTTCAGGAGTTATCTCCCGTTATGCAGGCTTTTTTAGCAACGCTTTTTACCTGGGCAGTAACTATGCTTGGTGCTTCTATTGTTTTCTTCTTTAGAGAAGTTAAAAAGGGAATTATGGATGCTTTACTTGGCTTTTCAGCAGGTGTTATGATTGCGGCTTCTTTTTGGTCATTACTTAGTCCTGCTATTGATATGGCTAATAGTATGCAAATGATTTCTTGGCTCGTTGTCTTTTTGGGTTTCTTTAGTGGTGGCCTTTTATTGTTTTTAGGTGATAAACTTTACGATTTTATGCAAAAAAAGATGAGAAAAAGAGAGTCTTCTACTTCTCACAGGTTTAAACGTTGTCTTATGCTTGTTTTCTCTATTACATTACATAATATTCCTGAGGGTTTAGTAGTTGGTGTTGCTTTTGGTTCTTTAGCTTATAGTTTAGAAGGATCTACTTTAGCATCGGCTTTAACGTTAGCTTTAGGAATCGGATTGCAGAATTTTCCAGAAGGTAGTGCTGTTAGTTTACCACTTCGAAGAGAAGGATTATCTCGTAGAAAAGCTTTCTTTTTTGGCCAATTAAGTGGGGTTGTTGAACCGATTGCGGCGATTATTGGTGCTATTTTAGTATTAAAGATACAAGTATTGTTGCCATTTTTACTGGCATTTGCTGCTGGTGCCATGATTTATGTTGTGGTGGAAGAATTAATACCTGAGAGTCAATCTAATAAGAAGAAAGATTTAATGGCTCTGTTTACTTTAATTGGTTTTTCTATTATGATGATTTTAGATGTTGCCTTGGGATAAAAAAACTATTTCTTTTGAGAAATAGTTTTATTTTAGATATAATTGTTCTCCTTCTTTTAAGTAGATACCATATAAGTCGTCTTTTGGACAGGTATAGATTAATTTAGGTAGTGTTTCTTGGTTTTCTAAATTGGAGTTTTCTTCCTCATCATTTGGTTGCTCTGGCAATGGTTCTAATTGCTCTATATTAGAATCTTCTTCTGGTAGAGTAGTCGCATTTTCTTCTGTTATTTTTTTGAAGTTATATCCATTATTATTTATTATATTTGTCTCCTCTTCTATCCATAGGCATTCTTCAGGTTTTTTACCGTTTATTATTACATAATAACCTTCGGGATTTGCTGTCCATCCAGGGCTTTGATATTTTCCTTTCGCACATTCTATATGACAATGATTCCCTGTAGCATTTCCTGATGTTCCTTCTTTATAGAATGATTCCTTCTGACTTATTTTCTTTCCTACATACAAATTACTAATATCATTAGCATGAGCAAATAGAATCGTCATATAGTCTATTGTACCATCAGGATATTCTACCGGATTATCGCTTTCTAACCAGACTTCATTAGCATCTTGTGGATATATCTTTTTTATTGTTCCCGTAAATGGGGCATATACCTCCTCTATCCCTGTATCTTTGCCAGCATCATCGATTGCAAAACTATTGATATGAGTTCCTTCTCCATACCTTTGTGTAATTCTCATATTTCTTAACGGATATATCGGCTTTTCCATTATTTTTTATCCTCCTCATTAATAATGTTCTCTTTTGGTATTGTTACTGTTTTTCTATTAATTAAATCTGTATGTGATGCTAATTTTCCTTCTAATGATTTATAGATAGTATCAGCACCAATAAATGAGAAGAAGCCAATCCAAAGACTTGTTGGTAATTTAATACTCGTAAACGTATAACAAAAAACAATTCCTACTAGCATATTTACAAAGAAAGAATAAATACATAAATATTTACTTGTTTTAAAACAAGACTTTGTTTTTTGTACTACTGCACAAGTAATTGCACTTAATGCAATCGCAATTACTAATAGTTGTTGTAGATAATCTAAGTTTAGCATGTTAATCACCTGATGTATTATATGCTTTTTTTCTTTTTATGACACTAAAAAAGCATCTTTCGATGCTTTTGAAACAGTATAAATTAACGTTTTGAGAATTGTGGAGCACGACGTGCTTTCTTTAATCCTGGTTTCTTACGTTCTTTCTTACGAGGATCTCTAGTAATAAATCCAGCAGCTTTTAAGATTTTTCTGAAGCTATTATCAGAATCATCTGGAGTTGTTGAATCATATTCTAATAATGCTTTTGTAATTCCGTGACGGATAGCTCCTGTTTGACCAGTATATCCACCACCTTTTACTTTAGCATCTACATCAAAGATTTCTCTAGTGTTAGTCATTTCTAATGGTTGACATAAATCCATTACACAAAGTTCAGATGGGAAGTATTCATTTACATCTCTTCCGTTAACAGTGATTTTTCCAGTTCCTGGAGTTAAAGTAACTTTAGCAATACTAGTCTTTCTGTGACCAGTTCCATAATATTTATTTTTCTTTTCTTTTGCCATAACCTTTTAACCTCCTATTTCACTTCAAGCACTTCAGGCTTTTGTGCCTCATGTTTGTGCTCGCTTCCTGTGTATACAAATAATTTCTTATACATTTGTCTACCTAATCTGTTATGTGGTAGCATACCTTTTACAGCTCTTTCTACCATTTCTACTGGATATTTTTCAATCATTTCTTTTGCTGTTCTTTCTCTTAGACCACCTAAATATTGTGAATGGTTGTAATACATCTTATCGTTTAATTTATTACCAGTTAATTTTACTTTTTCTGCATTTACGATAATGATGTTATCTCCACAATCAATATGTGGAGTATAAGTTGGTTTGTGTTTTCCACGTAAGTATTTTGCAGCAAGTGATGCTACACGACCTAAAGATTTACCTTCAGCGTCGATAACGTACCATTTACGTTCTACTGTTTCTTTCTTTTGCATATAGCTTTTCATAATTACTCTCCTTTACCTTTAATTAGGTTTTCCCAGGACCTAATCAATGTGGGGATATTTCGAATGTACCGATTATGATTATACTAAAAAAAGTATTAAAAATCAATACTTTTTTTTATTTTATAAATGTTTTACGTGTACTTTTTCTTCTTGTTCTTCTAAAGATACTAGTTCCTGTTCTCTTGTATCTAGCATAGCAAGAAGTTCATCTATATATTCTGGTGACTGTGCAGCCAGCATTTCATCTATATCTCTTACATTGTTTGCTTGTTGTATTCGACTTAGCGCTCTTTGATATTCTAGATTCATAAGAAAATTACTTCCTACAACAGTAGCTGTTCCTGTTGATGACAAACCTAATGTAGTCGATACTCTGTCAGGTTTAAACTCTCTTTCCCCTTCTTTACCACCGATAATAACAAGTGGTATTCCTGTACTAGCAATACCACTTGTTGTAGCTGTTGGAACTGTACCTCCACTTAACAAAGAAGAAGTTGTTTCTCCATTTACTAATGGTAATATTGATGATGCCATAAATCATTCCCCCTTATTTCTTTATATTTCCTGTTGAAATACTATTTGACATTTGTCCTTCTGCAGTTTGTAATACTGCACTCTTCATTGATTGTAATGCACTTATACTTGTTGCATTATTTATAATTTGATTTGCTTGACTATTAAATGTATCTTGTTTAGTAGCAAGCGAATTATTATCTTTATTCTCGGTTTGCTTTTGTTGCTGATTATTTTTTTCAAGTCTTCGCTTCTGTTGTAATATTAGGGTTCTCATTTGTTCTAATGATTCTTTGGTGTTTAATCCTGCTACTATACTTTCTAAAGTTGCTACACTTTCGCCTCTTTTTTTTGCTTTGGATATTTCTGAGATTAAATCTTGATTATTTTTTCCTATCCTATTAATTTCTCTCATATTTATTGTAGCAATTCTTCTTTCTTCTGCTTTCATTCTAGATAAATTATATTCTTGAATATTTATACATTGCATGTTTTTAAATGCAGCTAAGATTTGATATCCCCCTATTAATTGTGGTAAAATTGGCATTCCTAATAACCCTAGGCCTACACAAACACCAAATATTTTTCCATTTCTCTTTATACTGTCTTTATGTATTCTTTTATTCATTTCTAGTGCTAATGGAAATTCCTCTTTTCTTCTATTTACACCTATATGATAGTTAAGACTTTTTCTCTCATTTAGTTCTACCCTAACTAAAGTTTTGCTTCTCCATTCATAATCCAATTGTTCTTCTGTTATAGGTTTTCCTTTACATAAATATTTGTCTGTATTATATTGAATTATTTTATCAGATAATTTTATGTATAATTTTTTTATTAATTTTCTATTTAATACTTTAAATTTAACTTTATCAAATGATAGAACAAATTTTTGAAACTTTTCTGCACCAAATTTTTTATGTATTTTTGCTTTTTTATTATACTGATTCCTTACCCATTCTTCCTGTTCTTCTATTGATAGTCCTTTAGGCATTTTAATTGCTGCTGGCTTCATTATTAAGCGATAGGTATACTTTATTTTTTCAATTTTACTACCTATTTTTTGAATTGGTTTAGCACTTTTTTTACTTTCTTGTTTTGCTTTTTCCTCTTTTAATTGTTCTAGCCATTCTTTTTGTTCTTCTTCTGATAGGAATTTCGGCATATCTATTTCATCTGGATTACAAAGTAAATAGTACTTGTGTTTTAAATCTCTTATTTTATTTCCTATTTTTTGAGCTTGTTTCAGATATGACTTTTTTTCTAATTCTTGTTTTTCCTTTTCTAATTCTTTTCTCCACTTTTTTAGCTCTTCTTCCGATAGGTATTTCGGCATGTCTATTTTATCTATATCGCAGAGTAGATAGTACTTGTATTTTAAATTTTCAACTAGCCCTTTCTTTTTCATTTTTTATCCCCCTAATATCCTTGATTGGGCATATTATACCATAAAATGCAAAAAAAAGCAATAGCTACTGATTATGCGACTATTACTTGTACCTGATATTTGTTAGATATAAACCTTCTGCCGGAGCAGTTTTTCCACCTTTAGATCTGTCTTTTTTATTTAAAAAATATTCCACATATTTAGGAGATTCTTTTTCTTCTCCTACTCTGATTAGTATGCCAACCATGTTACGAATTTGATAGCGTAGGAAACCATTTCCTGTAAAAGTAAATTTTATGATATTATTGTTTATTTTTTCTACGGTTGCCTTAGAAATTGTTCTTATGCAATTTTCTTTTTCTTTATTCTCTGTTACAAAGGCTCTAAAGTCATGTTCTCCTAATAAATACTTTATTCCTTCTTGCATCTTTTCTACGTTTAATTTGTAATTATATTGAAATACATAATTTCTTTCTATGGGATTATATTCTCCTATATTCATGTAGTATTCATAAGTCTTTTCTAATACATTATATCTAGCATGAAAATCATCCGCTACTTTTTCTGCTTTAATTACATGGATATCTTCTGGTAGGTTACTATTCATTGCTCGCTTTAATTTATATTCTGTAATATTTATATCTAGGTCTGCGTGCCCGCATTGCATTTTAGCATGTACACCTTTATCTGTTCTGCCAGAGGATGTAAATGTTGTCTTTTTACCATCATTAATCTTGGTTAGTGCTTTTTCAATTTGTTCTTGAATCGTTACTAATCCTGGTTGTGTTTGATAGCCTTTATAATTTGTTCCATCGTATGATAATGTTATTAAATACCTCATATTTTCTCCTTTTTCCACAGGAATTGTGGATTATACATGTTTATAAATATCTTTAATTATATCTCTAATATCTTTATGATAGTCTATTTTTACTTTCTTCTTTTTTATTGCTTTATATGTAAATTGAACTATTTCTGGAACCTTATATCCATTCCTTTTTATATAATCCACTCTTTCATATGTCTCTTCTGTTGCACCTTCTAAGAAGATTCTTTTATTTTTTACAAAGAGCATTTTTGTCGCATATTGGTATAACATATCTGCATTATTACTTCCAATAATAATTAATTTATGGTACTGTTCCTTTAGTTTTGTTAGTACCATGATAATTTTTTTTCTACTTTTGTTATCTAAATATTGAAATAAATCGTCAAATATTAAAATGTCTGGATTAGATAATAAACTCATTGCAATTTGGACTTTCTTTTGTTCTGATTTAGAAAGTGTCGTTATGTTTCTATCTAACATATTAGTATCTAGACCTACTATTTTTAATGAGTCATGTTCTTTTTTATCAATGTTTTTTATTTGAAGATGATAATAGTTAATGATATAGTCCATATGGTCTTTAATCGTATTTAAATATGGCAGTTTTTTAAATTGTTTTTCTATTATACTTATCTTTTTATAATATTCTAAATAATTTTCTGGAGTTAGTTCTTGATTATCTATGGTAATTTTTCCTTCTGGTAGTTTTTTTAATGTTAAAATATTTAATAGTTCTTCATATTCTGGTCCTGTTATTCCTATCATGTCATTACTAGATAGTGTCGTTGTTAGTTCCCAGTCATTTTGTTTTACATTTTCTAATACTATTTCCATATTGTATCTACCATCCTGTCCATGTTTAGTTCTACTTTATCTACCACATTATAATCTCTTAACTTGACAGATAAATCTACCATAAAAGGTAAGTCTAATCCTATTTTATTTAGAGTATTATCTTTTTCTATTACTGTTAATGGTTCTCCTTCTAATAGGATTTTTCCATCATTCATTACTAATAGATAGTCACTTTCTAAGGAAACATTTAAATCTGATGTTGTCATGATAATTGCGATTTTTGTTTCTAATTGTAATGTACGTAATAATTTTATAAACTCCTCTTGATCTTTTGTTTCTAATTCCTGACAAATATCATCTAGAAATAAGATTTGTGGCGTTGCGAGCATTTTTTCTGCTAAAAGAATCTTTATCTTTATAAAGATTGGCACTTTATTGGGATCTTTTTTTTGAAATTTTGTTAGTTTATATTTTTTTACTATTTCTTTATAAGTCTCTTTCTTTTCTTCTTCTGTTTTTTTAAATAAATGAATCGTATAATTTAATTCCTCTTCTACCGTATCAAATAAAAACTCTGGATTATCCTGTGGAATAATTGTACCAGTAATTTCTTTCCACAAGTTCTGTGGATATTCTTCTATATAAGTTCCTAATAATTTTATTGTCTCTTTTACTTCTAATTGTCCACTTAATATTCTAATTAGTGTTGTTTTGCCACAATTATTTCCACCTGAGATAGTTATAAATTGTCCTGATTTTACTTGGAAGGAGATATCTTCAATCATATTTTGATACTTTAAATTTGTTACTTCTAATAATTCCATTTATCTTCCCTCCTTTTGTTTTACTTTCTATTATATAATAAAGCGTTTAAAAAAGCCAACTATTTGGCTTTTTTCTTTTGTATTCTATAAGCACACCTTAATAAAAATTTATCAGATACAAATCTTCCAAAGAATTTTGCACACTTCATGGTAAATCCAGGGATAATTAGCATTTTACCTTTCATCATCTCATCAATTGCATATTTCGCAACATAGGTACTTTTTAATGGTTTTACTCCAAATTTTACTCCTGCTACTGCATTGAAGTTAGTGTCTACTGGTCCTGGACAAAGAACGGATATTTGAACTTTTGATTTCTTTTTCTTTTGTTCATACCATAGTGCTTCTGATAATTGATATACATAGGATTTTGTTGCATAATAAGTACTCATCAAGGGACCCGGTTGAAAAGCTGCGGAAGAGGCAACATTTAGAATATAACCAGAATCTCTTTTTTCCATGTCCTTTAAAAAGGCTTTTGTTAAGATATGTACTGCTTTGATATTAGTGTTAATCATATTTAATTCTGTTTGAAGATCTGTCTTAGTAAACTCTCCAAAAGCACCAAATCCTGCATTATTAATTAAAATATCTATATTTTCTTTTTTCGTTAGTACATATAATTCTTTTACTTTTTGTTCGTTAGATAAATCTGCAACAATAATTGTTACTTTGGTAGGGAGAGACTCTTGAATCTCTTCTAGTTTTTCTTTGTTCCTTGCGACTAGAATTAGTTCATATTTCTTGGTTGCTAAATATCTTGCCATATCTAGTCCTATTCCAGATGATGCTCCTGTAATTAATGCTTTCATACCGACACCTCTATCTTTCTATTTACTCTTAGATATTTTTCTATTTATATTTTTCTTAAATAACTACTATTTATTTTTTACTAGTTCTAAAAAATTAAAATATGATGGATTATTTGATTTAGATAATGGATATTCATCACAGTTACCTATTTCTTTACAGTTGGTTACTTTATTATCTTTCATAATATTTTCGAATTTGGTTGTTATGAATTTTCCATATTTATCTTTTAAGATTGCTTCATCTCTTACTATCACATAAGATTTGATTTTTTGGTCTAACATTTTATTTAATCTTAAAAGTTTCGGCATATCACAAATATTGTCTAAGATAAATGTAATTTGTTTATTACAATCTATTAGCTGATCAATTAAAATATTTGCTAATCGATTTAGTGATTCATTGCCTATGATAAAGATTGCTACTTTATTAGGCAAATTTGTTAAATCTATTTCATTTCCTGATAAATTATTTAGTAATTCTTCTCTCATACAATAACTATTTAGACTTTGCTTCATTACAGCAATAATACTTCCTCTAGTATCTGCTGGTGCATAAACAATAGATGATCCTGCTATATAAATGTTATCAAGGATAGAAAGGGTACTAAAATATTTATCAATAATTCGTTCATTATCTACTTTCTTTTCACTTTCATTTAACATAATAAGTAGACTTGCTAAGTTAATCTCTTCTTCTTTTGCTTCTTTAAATAATATTAATACTAGAGATATAAAATAATTAGCAGCAGAATTTTCCCAAAATGGATCAGATGTTGGATTATCACTCTTAAAAATTTCAAGAGATAAGGTATGAAGTAATTCCATAGCAATATCCTTTTTTCCACTCTTGTAATACTTGTAAGGTAACATTAATGGATTATAGCTATTACTCTTCTCAGTGTCTTTTAGGTTAAATACTAACGTAGTATAATTATTACTTTCCAATTCATTTTTGTATGTCTTATAATATTCTTCTCTATTATCTAATATTACTAAGCTTTCCTTATTATTTATTAATTTTTCTAATTCATTAAACATAATGCCTGTTGTTTTACCTGTATTAATTTTTCCAATAATTAAATTTGTATTTTTCATATATAATTCTTCTTTCTCCTTTTAATATATTGATTTTTTCTTTATTTTCATTTCGGTTTCTTGTGGTAAAATTTGTCCATTACTTATCTTACTTCGTAGCTCATCTACTTTTCTGATTGCCTCGTTTTTTTCATTTATTTGTTTTAATAATGTTTCTTTTCTTTGTAAAAAGAGCTTATCATCAAAATGATTCCAATTATTTTTTATTTCTTCTAATGTAAACCCTACTGACTTTAATTCTTCTATTATTTTGGCCTCATATATATTTCGTTTTCCATAATATCTATAATTTGTGAAAATATCAACCTCTTCTGGAATTAAAAGCCCGATATCATTATAATATCTAATTGTTCTTATCGACAAGTTTGTGAGCTTTGAAAACTCTCCAATTCTATACATATTAATCTCTCCATTTTAATTATAACATACTAAGATAATATTTATAATTTTATTTATCTTTTTTCTTAACTATTAACAATAATAGCCAATATAATCATTATTATAAGTAATATTAAGTATTTCATAGGATCACTATCATCATCAGAGTATTTTTTTCCATCCTCATATATTTCATTACTTTCAAAAAACTTTTTGGCGTAATCTTTATCATATTCTTCACAGGAATCATTTGCACCATTTACATATTGCCTTTTTTTACTGCAATAATAAACTGCTCCGCAACATTTTCCCTCCTTCCTATCATTTTCACATAAATATCGACAGTTACAGCAACCTATGTGACATCTCCCCCTTCATCTAGGTTATATCACTCTAGTTAACTGGAGAGTCAACACCTATAAAAACAATATTTTGTAGTTTTTACGGCCTATTCGATTTTTTATAATAAACTACTAATCCTAGGAAGGGTATTGCTATTTACTTTCAAGAAAAAAAGACTCTTTTCAAGCCTTCTTTATCAATTTCGCCATTGACATTACTAAATTATTTATCTTTTATTTTTACTAATTTTAGTTTCATTCTCTTTGTTATCCGTTTTATTTTCTATACTAGTGAACATTGCTTCCAACTCGCCATCTTTTTCTAATGAATTGTATTCTTTCTCTGTTCTTAACATCATATTTATTAGTTTATCATCTAATTCTTGCTGGTTTATAGATTGTTTTACTCTATTCTCAGTTCGGTATAACTCTTCTCTAGATTCTTTTTGATATGTTTTATAAATCCTTAATCTTTCACTGCCTTCTAATCTAATAAATCTATTTAAATCATAATCTTCTTTAAATCTTCTTTCTTGTTCTTTATCTTTTGTCATTTTGATTGCTCCAGCAACTGTTGTATAATCCAGTACTGCTTGATGTAATAGTTCTTCTTTTGTAATGCCTAAATTTTCTTGGGCTGTCGTTAATGATAAGTTATCTAAATATTCCATTACTAAGGCATATTCTCTACGATATTTATTTTTTAAAAAAGAATTTGATAAAAACTCTTCTTCTGAAATAAAGTCCTTTTCTTCTCGTTCTTGTATATATTCGTGCAATTCTTGATATATTCTTTTTTCTTCTCCCTTATATTTTTCTGTTATAGTATCATTTTTGCTCTTGCTTACATTTAAAAACATTATTTATCACCTAATGATATTATATCATAAAAAAAGACACAATTGTGTTTTTGTGTCTTACTTTTCTTCTGCTTCTTTCTTTTTAGCTTTTTCTTTAGCAGGTTTTTCTTCTGGTTTAGCTTCATCTACTAATTTTAAAATTACCATTAATGAATTATCTCCACGACGTTCAGATAATTTTAAAATTTGAGTATATCCACCATTTCTGTTTTCATAACGTTTTGCTAAATCATGGAAAATTTTATCCACAACTTTTTTATCATTATGTAAGAATGCTAATGCTTTACGACGAGAAACTAAATCACCTTTTTTACCATAAGTAATCATTTTTTCAACAAACTTACGAACTTCTTTTGCTCTAGTTTCTGTAGTAGTAATACTTTCGTTAATTACTACTTGTTTAGTCATAGTTGCTAGCATGCTTCTTCTATGTTTGTTATCTACACCTAATTTTCTCATAGTTATTTCCTCCTTATATATTAGTCATCATCACGTAATACTAGACCCATATCTCTAATTTTGTCTAATACTTCTTTTAGTGATTTTTTACCTAGATTACGTATTTTCATCATGTCTGATTCACTCTTATTAACAAGATCTTGTAGAGTATGAATTCCAGCTCTCTTTAAGCAGTTATATGCTCTGACAGAGAAGTCTAAGTCTTCAATAGATGTCTCTAATGCTTTTACTTTTGGATCTTCTGTTTTTTCAATCATCATTCCACTTACATCTGCAATTGATGATAAGTCTGTTAAGATTTGGAAATGTTCAATTAAAATTCTAGAAGCTAAAGCAATTGCTTCTTCTGGTTTGATTGAACCGTTTGTCCATACGTCTAAAATTAATTTATCATAACTTTCATCTTGTCCAACGCGAGCGTTTGCAACTTCATATGATACTCTTTCAATAGGAGAATATAATGAGTCAATAGCAATAACTCCTGCTTTTTTAATATCATAAATCTTCTTGTTGTCTTCACTTCTTACATATCCACGACCATTTGTTACAGTCATTTCCATGTTTAGAGTTGCTCCTTTTGATAATGTAGCGATAACTTTATCTTTGTTAATTACCTCGATATCAGCATCGTGTTCAATATCTCCAGCAGTAATTTCTCCTTCTTTACTAGTATTGATACGAACTACTTTTGGTTCATTTGAATGATTTTTAAATACTACACCTTTTAAGTTTAAGATGATAGTTGTAACGTCTTCATAAACTCCTTCGATTGTTTGGAATTCGTGTAGTACTCCATCAATTTTTATACTACTAATAGCACTTCCTGGAAGAGATGATAACATTACTCTTCTTAATGCGTTACCAATTGTAGTTCCGAATCCTCTTTCTAATGGTTCTAATTCAAATCTACCATAGAAATTGCTTTCTACAGAATCTGTTATTTTGTAAATTGGTTTTTCAAATTGTAACATGAAACTAACCTCCCTTATTCATTAATTATACACGTGGACGTTTTGGTGGACGACATCCATTGTGTGGTATTGGTGTAACATCAACGATTGTTGTTACTTCTAATCCAGCAGTTTGAAGTGAACGAATTGCTGTTTCTCTACCTGGTCCTAAACCTTTTACGCGTACTTCTACTTTACGCATTCCCATATCATATGCTGCTTTACCTGCTGCTTCTGCAGCCATTCCAGCAGCGAATGGTGTTGATTTTTTACTACCTTTAAATCCGATAGCACCAGCTGATGCCCAGCTAATTACGTTACCATCCTTATCTGTAATCGTAGTAATTGTATTATTGAATGTTGAATGAATATGTGCAATACCTTCAGGAACATTCTTTTTTACTTTTCTTTTTCTTGTCTTGTATGCCATGAGTTTACCTCCTTCAAAAAATTATCCTTGTTAATTTCTAACTAAACTTTCTTCTTGTTTGCTACTACTTTTCCTTTACCTTTACGAGTACGAGCATTACGGTTTGTTCTTTGTCCTCTTACAGGTAATCCTTTTTTATGGCGACTTCCTTGATAAGAATTGATCTCCATTTTAGTTTTGATATTCATACTTACTTCACGACGAAGATCACCTTCAGTTAAGTGTTTGTTAATTTCATCACGAATCTTAACTAATTCTTCTTGTGATAAGTCTTTCGTCTTTTTTGTTGGATCAATGTTTACTGCTTTTAAAATTTGTCTTGCTAAACTTTTTCCAATACCATAAATATAAGTTAATGAAATGCAAATGTGTTTATCATTTGGAATATCTACACCTTTAATACGTGCCATTTAATACACCTCCTAAAAAATTATCCTTGTTTTTGTTTATGCTTTGGATTTTCACAGATTATTCTTACTGTACCTTTACGTTTTACAACTTTGCATTTTTCGCAAATTGGTTTTACTGATGCTTTAACTTTCATTTTTATCCCTCCTATTATTTACGATAGGTTATACGCCCACGTGTTAAATCATAAGGTGAAAGTTCTATCATTACGGTATCTCCTGCTAAGATACGAATATAGTTCATTCGTATTTTACCAGAAACGTGAGCTTCCACAATGTGTCCATTTTCTAGTTGAACTTTGAATTTCCCACCTGGGATAATTTCAAGAACTTTACCTTCAATTTCAATTGTATCTTCTTTGGCCATCTTTATCACTCTCCTGTTAAGATTTGATATCCATCTTTTGTTACTACGACTGTATGTTCAAAATGGGCAGATAAGCTACCATCTTGTGTGTCTACAGTCCAATTATTATCATGTAAGAATACTTTTGGACTACCTAAGGTTAACATTGGTTCTACCGCAATTACCATTCCTTCTTTTAATCTTGGACCGGTATTAGGTATTCCATAATTTGGTACTTCAGGGTCTTCATGTACAGAAGTTCCTACTCCATGACCACATAACTCTCTTACAACACCTAGATTATGTTTTCGAGCGTACTGTTCAATCGCATAACCAATATCTCCTATTCTATTACCTGGCTTTACTTGTTCTAGGCCTATGAATAAGGATTTTTCAGTGTCTTCTAGTAACTGTTTTGTTTTTTCATCTACTTTTCCTACGGTGTAAGTCCAAGCAGAATCTCCATGATATCCTTTATAACAGGCTCCAATATCAATAGAGATAATGTCTCCATTTTTTAATTTTCTATCACTTGGAAACCCGTG
>CALVVW010000021.1 GCA_944364005.1 uncultured Bacilli bacterium
TACACATCTCCTGAGATTATTGTAAAACTTAGCGAATATAATAAGATTGCTAAAATGTTTGGAAATGATACTTTTACGTTAGAGGAAGATCAGTACATGATTATTGGTGATTATGAAAGTATGACAGCCTTAAGAGATGAAGCCCTAGCATTAAATACACCAGTAACAATCTATGGAAAAACATTAACACCTAAGTACAAGAAAGTAAAAAATGGTTTTATCGAAATGTCTAGTAATCATATTACCGATGGAGTAATTGTAGTACCTGATAGTGTAGTGACCGTATCCGATGATTCTCCACAAATGGAATATGAGTGTATGGTTGCAAATTACAAGGCAAATGATGATAAAACTAGAGAAGAAATAGAAGCCGTATTTACAGATTCAACATATGAAGAGGCTCATCCTGATATAACACTAGAAGGAACGAGTAAAATTGCAATCTATGATGCTAGTGTAGGTCTTGGTGCCATGATTACATTTATAGGACTATATTTAGGAATTATTTTCTTAATATCATCTGCAGCCATATTGGCTTTAAAAGAACTATCAGAAAGTGTAGATAATTATACAAGATATAATATGTTAAGAAAAATAGGAGCAACAGATAAACAATTGAACAGAGCCTTATTTAAACAAATAGCAATATTTTTCCTATTTCCATTAGTGCTTGCTGTAATTCATTCTATCTTTGGTATTCAGTTTTGTATCTTCTTGCTAGAAACATTCGGAAAAGAACAAATGTTAGCAAGTGTCTTCATGACGATGATTTTCTTAATCATTATCTACGGAGGTTACTTCTTAATTACTTACTACTGCAGTAAAAGTATTATAAAGGAAAAAAGAGTATGATATTACAAATTAACTGGCAAGAACTGATGAATAGCCCTATAGTTATGATTTCACCATTAATATTTCTAGCTATCTTATTTATCGTACTTGCTGTTGTGAAAGGAGAAAAGGGTTAGGCTACTAATCCTTTTTCTTATCTTATGAATTATTTATTAGCTATTAAAACTGCAGTAGTCATTTTTCCATTGTTAGCACTCATGATTACAGGACCATTTATATTATACCAGTATCATAAATTTGCATCGATTGAACCTCTAAAGACAATCCTTATTTATAGTTTTATCTTTTATCTACTATGTGCTTATTTCTTAGTTATTCTTCCTCTTCCAAAACTAGAAGATGTTATGAACAATCCAGATTGGATGATTCAAACGGTTCCTTTTCACTTTATCATAGACTTCCTAAAAGAAACACCTTTGGTGTTATCAAGTCCAAAAACCTATATTCAAGCAATTCTGCATCCTTCTTTTTACGTCGTATTTTTTAATATATTATTATTTGTACCATTTGGTATGTTTTTAAGATATTATAAACACTTTTCAGTAAAGAAAGTATTCAAATACAGTCTATTATTAAGTGCATTCTTTGAGTTTACTCAGCTTACAAGACTATATGGAATATATCCCAAACCATACCGACTTTGTGATATAGATGACTTACTATTAAATACCCTGGGTGGAGTAGTAGGTTATCTTTGGATGTTAGATTTAGAAAAAAGACTTCCTAAAAAAGAAGAATTAGAAAAACTTGCCTATAAAAAAGGAGAAAATGTTTCCCCGTTAAGAAGAATAACACTATTTTTTCTAGATTTATTTTTCTATGGTATCTTCACCATACTAGCAAAAGGATGGCATCCTATATTAATTTTTATCGTATACTTTACAATTATTCCTATCTTCTATCACCATAAAACATTAGGTAGTGGTTTTCTAAATATAAAAATAACGAAAACAACAAACACAATTCTTTATTATCTTAGACCTTATTTTATTTATTGTTATTATTTGTTATTACCATACGGAATATTTTATATCGCAACCATAATAGGTCACTATATTTCTTCCTCTTCTGCAGCCATCATTTTCTACTTTTCTATTGTAATTATAGTATTTTTATTTTATCTAATGAATGGTTTCTTATTATTTATTCATAAATCAAGGTTTTATGATAGGCTTTTTTCTACGAAATTAGAAAGTACTATAAAAGAAAAACTGGTGAATTAAAAAATCTACTGATAACAAAAGATTTGTTAAAGTATCATATACTAATACAAATTATCCATACTAATAAATATAAAATGGTAAAGTGCAACCATAACTTGACAATATTCAACTAAAATTAGGTAGAAAAATAAAAGAAAACAAGGTATACTAATCTTGATTCGTTTATAAAAACAAAGGAAAGGAAAACAAATACAACAAAGGAAGCAGTGTGATCTTATGAAATGGTTAAAAAAACATAAACAAGATATTTTAGTATTACTATTATATAGCCTAATATATATCATAATTGTAGGAATACTTACCCGTGGAGAATTTGTTTTTGCATCTACAACAGATTTTGAAATGCAACATTATATCTTTCCAGAATATTTTAGAAATTTATTTTATGATACCAAGGATTTATTTCCTGATTTTGCTTTAAATATTGGTGGCGGGCAAAACATATATAATTTTTCATACTATGGTCTACTAAGTCCTATTATTTTACTTTCTTACTTCCTTCCTATGATACCAATGATTTATTATTTAATAGGAGCAAGTTTTATCATAGTAGTATCATCCACATTTTTATTTTATAAGTTTTTATCCTCTCATCACTTTAAAACTTCTACTTGCATTATGGTATCGCTACTTTTCTTATTTGCAACACCAATACTATATCATGCTAAAAGACACATCATGTTTATTAACTATTTTCCATTTTTAATACTAGGATTCTTTGGTATAGATCATTTTATAAGTAAAAAAAGGATATTACTATTAACCATATCTATTACATTCATGATTTTTACTAGTTTTTATTATAGTGTATCAGGAATTATTGTCTTAATCATTTATGGTATTTATGAATTCTTAAAAAATCATTCTCCAAAGGAATTAGTAAAATTTTTATCTAGACTAGCAATACCATTTTTACTTGCAGTATTAATTAGCGCTATTCTTTGGTTACCAACGGCATACACTTTACTTGCCGGTAGAGGAGAAGCGATAAAAGAAATAGAAAAATGGTTATTACTTACTCCAAATCTTAAAATCCTATATTCAAGTTATGGTCCAGGAATTACACTATTAGAATTTATTTTACTAGGACTATTAGTATTTGATAAAGACCAAAGAAAACATACTAAGTATTTAGCACTATTCTTATTAATTATATTTTTAATACCACTATTTAACTTTATATTAAACGGAACATTATATATCAATACAAAATCATTAATTCCATTTTTACCATTAGAACTATTATTAATTGCAATATGTTATGAAACTCTATTAAAAAATTATAAAAAACTAAAAATTTACTTAGTAATATCAACATGTCTTATTACTGTGGCAGCAAGCGCAACAGATATGTTAATTCCAAAAGAAAAAGTAAACAGCAAAGAAGATAAAGACTACCAAAAATTAGTAGAAGAAATTACCAAAGAAGATCAAAGTTTTTATCGTATCGGGAATGAAACTTATACTTCATCTGCCTTAAACAGAGTATACTCCATGGATGAATACAAAAGTTCAGTATATTCTTCTACACAAAACAAATATTACCAAACCTGGGTACAAAGAGAACAAAAAAATAATGAAATCTATCGTAATAATATGATGTTGACACTATCTGGAGGAGTTTTATCACAATCTATGATGGGAGAAAAATATATCATATCAAAAACTCCATTAAAAGATGGTTACCAATTAATCGATAAAAAGGGTGAGTTATTATTATATGAAAACGAACTTGCCTTACCAATTATCTATGCAACTAAAGATAGTTTATCAAAAGAAGAATACCAAAACTTAGAATATCCTAAAAATGTTATTGCAGCCTATACGAAAGACATACTAGAGGATGATATTTTTGAAAAAGTAGAATTAGAAATCAAAGATATGAAAAATATAGAGTTAACGAAAGAGGAAGATGTCGTAAAAATTAGAGCAGGAGCAAATGCTAAAATGACAGTAGTACCAGAAGAAGACTTAACAGATAAAGTATTATTTGTTACTTTTAAAAACAAGTTTAACCGTGGATGCCATCATGAAAAAAATGATCAAACGATAAAAATAAACCATATCAGTAATAAACTTACTTGTAGAACATGGAAGTATCACAATAATAATTATGTGTTTCATTATATCTTGCTATCTCCAGAAGAATTAGAAATCACATTTTCAGAAGCTTATTATAAGTTAGGAGAAATAGAAGTTGTTGCGATACCTAAAAGTATATTAGAAGAAAGACAAGAAGAAATTACACCAGTAAAAATAATGAAAGAAGAAACCAAAGGAAATAAAATAACTGGAGAAATAGAAGTAGCAGAAAAACAAAATCTAGAAATTGCGATTCCTTATGATGAAGGTTTTACTATCTTAGTAGATGGTAAGAAGCAAGACTATCAAAAAAGCCTTCAAAATGGTATGACATTAGAAATAGAAAAAGGAAAACATAAAATAGAAATTACATATGAGGCTCCTTGGAAAAACATCGCAACCATAATATCTATTTTTGGAATAGTTTTATTATTGGGAATCTGTATTTGGGATTATAAAAATGTTAAAAAGGTATATAAATAGTATTCAAGGAATGTTATAATAACAAACAGAAAGGAGGAATATTATGGAACAAAAAGCCCTAGCAGAAGTTAAAGTGGTTGATGTTATGGCAATAAGTTCAGTTTTAGATCAGTTTGATAGTTTTAATCAAAACTTAAAAGAATTAACAACAAGATATAATATGAAGGATATTATATATTATTTGAAAAAAGCAATTAGAGGAGAAACTACAATCTTTAGAAAACGAGGAGTTTATCAGTTCTATCAAGAAAATAAAGATACAGTAGATACTATTGATAAAAATTCTGATATCTTTGCGTTTCTTTCACTTAATTATGATGATGATGGAACAATCAAACCATACTTATATTATTATTACAGTTATTTATTGAATCATAAAAATCAAAAGGAACAAATTCAGACGTTGCTGCAAAGATTAAATGAGTTAGATATTAAAGAAATTGCAATGAATAAAGATTTAGATCTTACTCAGGAAGAATATCAGTTCGAAAGTTGGCAGTGTCATTCAGTTTTATATCCTGTTGTATATTTAGAAAATATGGAAATACTTCCTAATTATGAAAAAGATGTTATCAGATATCGTTCTAAAGGTTCAAATTATAAGTTGCTGATAGGCAACGAACGATATGCTTATATAAAAAATAGGATTTTTGTAAAGAATTTAACCTTTCCTGTAGAAAGTTTGCCACAGTCTGTTTGTTGGAAGTCAATTCAAGATTATATTTTAAAACTAGCAGAAAGTACAAAAGAATCTAAAAAAGCTCTTAGAAATTCGGTGGATTTAAATGTTGGTCTGCAAGATTTAGATGCGCAAATGGCAGATACATGTAATACTTTTACTAGAATTGATGAAGTAAATAGTAAACCAGAATTAGTCGCTGCCCTAACACAGATACAAACTGGTATCGCTGCACTATATGGTATTAAAAGAGACTATGAGGCAGAAATAACAATAGAGAATCCATCTCTATCTCAACAAACAATAAAAGAAGAAACAAAACAATATGTAAAAAGACGAGATAGTATGATAGATATTGATTAATCAAAAGTAAAAATTAACTAAAAATACAGTATAATATAGTCGAGGTGAAGTAAAATGCAACATAAAATGAAACTTTTAGAAAAGCCATTTAATAATATATTAGATGGTAGTAAAGAAATAGAATTTAGATTATATGATGACAAAAGAAAAAAAGTTCAGATTGGAGATACGATCGAGTTTTCTAAATTACCAGAATTAGTTGAAAAACTAAATGTAGAAGTTGTAGACTTATATCAATATCCTACCTTTAAGGAACTATTTATGCAATTAGGATATCATGACGAAGAGTTGGATAAAAAAGTAGAAGGAATGTATTCGATATATACGAAAGAACAAGAACAAAAGAATGGAGTCCTTGGAATAAAGGTAAAAAAATTAAGAAAATAAAATTATAAAACTTGAAAAATTACAGAGACCAAAACTCTGTAGTTTTTTCTTTTGCAACCAATTCTTTCACGAAAGCAACTAAAACGTGATAGAAAAGAAAGATAAAATATAGTATTACTAGAAATATAACAAAACTGTAAGATTATATCAGCATCTTCTTTGCTATACTGATAGCAAGAAAGGAACAAAAAGGAGTGATACTATGTCAAGTTTTAATGTTTTAGGATTAAAAGTAACAATACTATTATTAATTATACTGGTACCGTGTATTATAATAGGAGGTATGATTTCTTTATGTTCTTTTCTAAAAGAAAAAATTAGTGAAATAAAGGACGGGATGCAAAGTGCCAAAAACACTAGAGGTAAAAAATCTAAAAAAGTATTATGGAACGAAAAATAATATAACGAAAGCAGTAAATGACTTATCTTTAGAAGTAGAGAAGGGTGAATTTACCGCTATCATGGGAGCATCAGGCTCTGGTAAAACAACACTACTAAATTGTATTTCGACAATTGACGAAGTAACTAGTGGACATATCTTTGTAAGTGGTAAAGATATTACAGAAGTAAAAGAAAAAGATCTAGCAAAATTTCGAAGAGAAAATTTAGGTTTTATCTTCCAAGACTTTAATTTATTAGATACGTTGACAATCTCTGAAAATATCTCTCTTGCTTTAATAATTAATAAAGAAGATGTAAATAAAGTAGAAGAAAAAGTAACAAAGATTGCAGAAAAATTAGGAATTAAAGAAATTCTAAATAAATATCCCTACGAAGTATCCGGTGGTCAAAAACAACGTTGTGCTTGTGCTAGAGCTTTAATCAATCAACCAGAATTAATACTTGCTGATGAACCAACGGGAGCTCTAGATTCCAAAAGTAGCAGAATGTTACTAGAGACTATGGATGAGATGAACGAAAAATTAAATGCTACTATCTTAATGGTTACTCATGACTCTTTCAGTGCTAGCTTTTGCAGTCGAGTATTATTCTTAAAAGATGGAAAAATATTTAATGAGATAAGAAGAGGAGAAAAGTCTAGAAAAGAGTTTTTTAATGAGATATTAGATGTATTAACATTACTAGGTGGAGATGTCGCAAGTGTTAAGTAAATTAGCAATTCGTAACGTTAAAAGAAGTTTAAAAGACTATCTAATTTATATTATAACCGTAGTAATAGCATTCTCTCTTATCTTTGCTTTTAATTTCGTATCATTTTCTAGTGATATTACAGAGTTATCAGAAATGATGGAAAATTTAAAGTACGCAATTATTTTTGTGAGCTGTATTATTGTTTTTGTAATAGCCTGGCTTATCAACTATACAATGAAATTTATGTTTTCTAAGAGAAGTAAAGAATTTGGTACATACATGTTATTAGGAATAGAAAAGAAAGATATCAATAAAATGTTCCTATCTGAAAACATTGTATTAGGATTAATTTCTTTTATCATATCATTCTTTGTAGGAACAGTATTAGGAAATATCATTTCAGCAATTGTTATGAACTTGTTTGAAATGCCATATAAAATAAAATTATCCATAACTTTAACACCAGTACTTTTATCAACGGTATACTTTATTTTAATCTATCTATTTACTTTATTTAGAAGTAGCAGAAGAATGAAAAAAATGAAAATTCATGATTTGTTATATTTAGAGAAGAAAAATGAAGAAAAAATATGGAAGAGGAAGAAATATAGAAATATTTTATTTATTATTTTTGTTATTTTAGGAATATTAGGACTATATTTATGTGATCATGCTTTTGTAATTTCAGATGACCCTAGTATGGTTGGTTATTTAGGAATATCAATTCTATTATTAATCATCAGTATTTATGGAATTACTTTTACATTAGGAGATTTTATTCTAGCATTTATTAATAAAAGAAGAAAAATTAAATATAGTAAAGATAATTTGTTTGTTGTGAAAAACTTTGAAGCAAAGGCAAGAACAATAGGGTTTGCATTAGGAACACTATCTTTATTAATTACCTTAACTTTAGTCTGTATGAATATGTCATTTGTCATGAAAGATGCTTTTGAAAACAATATAGATCAACAGGCACCCTATGATATTCTAGTAGAAGGAATGTATAGTGATGTTGAAGAAAGTTGGACAGGAAAGCAAGATAATAGAAAGAAAGCATGGGAATATATAGATTATATTCACAAAAACTACGAAATAGAAGAAGAATTACATTATCAAATTTTAACGCAAAAAGATCATCAAGTTGCAAAACATATTAAAAATATTGGTAATAATGGTTTCTATGACTATGATACATATTTAAAAGTATCAGATTATAATAAATTATTAGAAATGTTAGGAGAAAAACCTATTCATCTAAAAGAAAACGAATACTTTGTAACTGGAGATAAAACTGTTAAAAAGTATTTAAAAGAAATTGCCCTAGAAAACGAAGATATTACAATCAACGGAAAATGTTTATCATTAAAGCGTGCAACAACAGAAAACTTTCGTCTAGGCTGGTCAACAGGTAATAGTTTTTTAATAGTAATACCAGATAATATTGCTAAAAACATGCAAGTAGTAACAGAACTTTATGCTTTTGATACAAAAGAAGAAACAAAAGAATTAGATAATACCAAACTAGAAAAACTAGGATATTATGAATATAAAGACGGAGACTCTTATTTTGCCTATTTTCCAGTAACAGTAAGAGGATATTATGAATCATCTAACAGAACTGCAATGACTATTTTTTCGTTCTCTCTATTATATGTTAGTATTATTTTTATTACGGTAGTAGGAACTATTCTCTCTATTCAAACTCTAAGTGATTCTAATAAAAATAAATATCAATATAAACTACTTAAAAAACTAGGAGTAGAAGATAATAAAATAAAGAAAACAATCAGAAAACAAATTACTGCTAATTTCTTATTCCCGGTAATTTATCCAATTATTATTTCTGTTGTTACAGCTTTTTCTATCAATAGATTATTCTATGCTATAACTAGTGCTTCTATGAATTATCTAATAACTATATTGATTACGATAGGAATATTCCTAGCTATTTATGGAATCTACTATATCGCAACCTATATAACATTCAAAAATAATATTGAAGAATAACTCCATTAGGAGTTTTTTCGTATATTAGGAATTTGCTCCTCAAAATGCAAATTTGAAAACTTGATAAAAAATAGTTGACATACGAACAAATGTATTATATAGTGTTCTCATCAGGAGGGGATATTATGTATAGAGCTTATCGGTTTCGTTTGTATCCTACAACTAATCAAATAGAGTTAATTCACAAAACATTTGGTTGTACTAGAGTAGTATATAATCATTATTTAGAAAAGCAAAAAGCACTTTATGATGAAGGAAAAGATTCTTTATCTTGTTTTGATATGATAAAAGATTTAAAAAACTTTCAAGTAGAACGTCCTTATTTAAAAGAAGTAGATTCTTGTAGTCTTAGATGTAGTTTATTTAATTTAGATGATGCTTTTAAAAGATGGTATAAAGGACAAGGAGAATATCCTAAGTTTAAGGGAAAATACAACTCTAAAAGAAGCTATAGAACAAACTGTATAAGTAATACTTATAAAGATAAAGCATATCAAAGTATAGAAGTAGATTTAAAAAGACACATAATAAAACTTCCTAAGTTAAAAGAAGTAAGTATAAAAGGATATCGAGATTTAGAATATTTACCTGGAAGAATTATCAACGCTACTATAGAACAAGCGTCTACTTTAAAATATTATGTTAGTGTTTTAGTAGAAGAGGATGATGTATATACAAAATTAAAACCTAGAAAAATAATAGGAATTGATCTAGGTATTAAGGATATTGTAATTACAAGTGATAATGAAAAAATAGAAAATCCGAGACTAATAGAAAAGTATGAAAAAAGGATAAAAAGATGTGCTAGAGAATTGTCAAGAAGAGTAAAAGGAAGCAATAATTATAATAAAACAAAAAAGAAATTAGCAGTACTACATCAAAAACTAAAGAATGCAAGAAGACATTTCATCCATCAAATAACTAAAAAACTGGTAATAGAAAATGATATCATAGTAACAGAAAGTCTAAAATTAAAGGATATGATAGAAGAAAAAACATTATCTAAACAACTAGCAAATGTAAGTCTAGGAGAACTTTGTAGAGTTTTAGAATATAAAGCTAAGATATATGGAAAGAAATATATCAAAATAGATAGTTATTATCCAAGTAGTCAGGAGTGTAGCAGGTGTGGATATAAGAATGAGAAAGTAAAAGACTTAAGTGTTAGAAGTTGGATATGTCCAGAATGTGGAAGTTATCATGATAGAGATTATAATGCCAGTTATAATATTATGTTTGAAGGGTTAAAGAAGTATATGATGGAGTTAAAGTAGAAAAAGAAAGAAACAAAAGAAAAACTACGGTAGCGACTATCGGATGTTAAGCCTGTGGAGAAGTAGGGATACCTAGTCTGAGAAGCAGGAAACTTGGAAGGTGACGACCAAGGCGAATTAAGTTTACTTAATTCTTTTGTTCTTACTCAACGTATCGTTTGGTGCAAAAACGAAAATGTTACGTTATACTAGGGATAAGAGGTGATAGTATGGATTGTAAAAAAGTAGGATTACTAATAAAACAGAAAAGATTAGAAAAGAACATGACGCAACAAGAACTAGCTGATAGGCTTCATATCACAGATAGAGCAATCTCTAACTGGGAAAGAGGACTAAGAGCACCAGATATTTCTCTACTACAAGAGTTAAGCAACATATTAGGTCTTAGTATATCAGATATATTATCCGGAGAAGTACAAACTACTAAAGGACTAACTCGAATAGATAAAATGATAATTAGCTTATGTCTATTACTTCCTGGAATAATAATCTCTTGTTCTTTCATGCTATCCTGTTTTAGAACAGAGTATATTTTCATAGGATCAATATTGATATTAATAGCCTATATACTATTTCTAAAAAAAGAAACCAATCAATCTCTAAAAAAGAATGTAACATCTCTTCTTTTGTTGCTATACCTAATATTTTTACTATCAACCATATTTTATACAAAGCTAACAACAGGTACAGTTTATCCAAAATTACAAATAGAAGCTAATATCATTCCTTTTTCTTCAATCATAGAAACCATAACTCTCTTAGTAACCAAATCACAAGGTATTCCTTATTTATTTAATTATTTAATATTAGATATACTCTTATTCATACCATTAGGTATTTTCTTACCAGTACTATTTCCTGAAAAAATGACACTAAAAAGATTTATTCTGATTTGCTTCATTCTTTCTTTTACCAAAGAATTATTCCAATTTCTTTTTAACGTAGGAATGTTTAATATAGATGATATTATTTTAAATGTAGTAGGAGGCATACTTTCATATATACTATTAAAAAAACTAATGATATAATAAAAAAGAAAGAAGGTATGTTATGAAAATTGTATTTGCTACTACAAATAAAAGAAAAATAGAAGACGTCTTAGAAATTATTAAAGAAAATAATCTAGATGTTTCCTTATTAACATTAGATGATATTCTTTTCCAAGAAGAAATAGAAGAAACTGGTACTACATTACAAGAAAATTCTTTCATTAAAGCAAAAACAGTATCAGACTATTGCAAGAAACAAGGCATTCCTTATCCTGTAATAGCAGATGATACTGGACTATTTATTGATGCTTTACATGGAGAACCAGGAATATATACAGCAAGATATGCGGATTTAGAATTAAAAAATGACACTAGCTTACCAAAATATCAATGTATTATCAAAGTCTTAGATAAAATGAAAAATGTTACAAATCGTAAGGCAGTATATAAAACGATTGCTACTTATATGTCTACAGATGGCGACTATTTCCAAGAAGAAGGAGAAAGCTATGGATATATTGCAGAAGAAATCGTAGAACCTATAAAAAAACCATACTTTTATTCTGTATTTTGTCTAGAAGGGCAAGAGAAAACATTTAACCAAATGACAAAAGAAGAGTTAAAAGACACTTATCGCTATCAAACCATGAAAAAAGTTTTAACAAAAGCAGCTAAGTATAAATAGTAGGAGGACTTATGAAGATATTACTTGTAGAAGATGATCCTAAAATAAGACAAGAATTAAAAGTACTATTAGAAAATAATCAATATGAAATAGCCATGATAGAAGACTTTACTAAGGATATCACAGAAGAAATCAATAAAATAGCAAAAGACTTAATTTTATTAGATATTAATCTACCAAACCAAAATGGTTTTGATATCTGCAAAAAAATAAAAGAAAAAGAGTCTGTTCCTATTATATTTGTTACTAGTTGTACTGGAGAAGAAAGTGAATTAAAAAGTATTTTATCTGGTGGAGATGACTTTATTACCAAACCATATAATAAAGATATTCTATTAGAAAAAATAAAAAGAACAATTAAAAAGCAAAATCCTATTCAATATAAGGAAATAAATGTAAATGGTGTTACTCTAGATTTACACCTATCCTTAGTAAAATATCAAAATAATAGCATAGAACTAACAAGAAATGAATTTTTACTTTTATACTACTTTTTTATAAATCCTAAAAAAATTATTACCAAAGAAGAATTACTAGACTATTTATGGAATGAAAAATATTATTTAGATGATAATATTTTAACAGTAAATATCAATAGACTTCGTAAAAAACTAGAAGAAATAGGCCTACAAGATTTCATAACAACAATTCGCAAGAAGGGATATAAAATAGGATGATCAATTATTTAGAAGAAAAAATTGGATTGATTCTCTGGTATCTAACTTTTATTTTATTACAATTAGTAATTATGTTTGTATTAGATATGGATGCTACTTTTTTAATTTTTTCTCTATTTTTATATCTGATTTTACTAAGTATCTATCTTATCGTTAGTTATTTATGGAAAACTAAGAAAAATAAAAAAATAAAAAGGTTAGTAGATGAGTTAGATGAAAAGTATTTAGTATCAGAACTAATTAAAAAACCAAAAAATCTAGAAAATGAAGCCTATTATTATGTTTTAAAGAAAGCAACAAAAGCCATGAATGATAAGATTACAGAATTAGAACATAAATATCAAGACTATGAGGAGTATATTGAAACATTCGTACACGAAGTAAAAACTCCACTAGCAGCCATCTCACTATATAGTGATAATAAAAAAGATCATGAATTAAAACAAGAAGTAAAAAAGATAGATAATCTAGTAGAACAAGTATTATTCTATGCTAGAAGTGAAAATACCGAAAAAGATTATTTTGTAAAGAAAATAAAATTATCAGAAATTATTCATCAGGTAATGCTGCAAAATAAAGATTACTTATTAGCAAATAAAATTATAATTGAAGTAGAAAATTCAGACGTTTTTGTCGCAACCGATGAAAAATGGGTAATATTTATTTTAAACCAAATCCTAAATAATTCTATAAAATATATGGATAAGGATGAAAAAAGAATAAAATTGAACGTAATAGAAGATAAAAATAAAGTGATTTTAGAAATGAAAGATAACGGTTGCGGTATCAAAGAAAGTGATATTTCTAGAGTATTTGATAAAGGTTTTACAGGAAGTAATAGAAAAAAAGAACATTCTACTGGCATGGGATTATATTTATGTAAGAAACTATGTGATAGACTACACCTAAATATAGCAATTGAAAGTAAAGAAAAAGAATATACAACAGTAACTATCATCTTTCCTAAAAGTTCTCTACATGAATAAATAAGAAAGGAAATTATGAAATATGGCAGAAATCATGGATAATATCAATTTTAACTATGAATTAGACAAATATTATAATCACGAACAAATAACGAACGGTATACTAGAATATGAAGAGTTATTAGATTTATATCATATGATGGAATTTCCATATTTTGATTCAGAACATTTACGTCTTAGGAAGTTATTAATAGAAAACAAGCATTCATTTGTAGGCGATATAGATCAGGTAAGTGATAGGATAGTAAATACTTATCTAATTTATAATGATGCTTTTGATTTATGTAAAAAAACAGGTATTATTTATGGAAATTTAATTCGCTATATCAATTACTATCCTAATGCAGTAAATAAAGAAGAAGAACAAAGTTTTAAACAGTTATTAATGAAAAATAATATAAAGTTAAAAAAACATCCTTCCAAAGAAGCACAAATCAAAGGAGAAGATATCATTAGAATATGTTATGCTTTTTCTAATACGTATAATGTAATGAATGCTCTATGTAGAGATGTTGCTTTACCAAAATCGTATTTTGAAGATGTTAATGGAATGCTATTACAAACAGTAAAAGACGAAATAGCAATACCAGATTCTGTAGAAAAAGAAGACAATCACTATCTAGTAAAAGTACGAAAATCAATTTACACACAATAATATTTAATGTAGAATAAAGTTGGAGGTAGCAGTATGGAACAAAAGCAAAAATTAGAACCGAAAAGTATTTATGACTACACTAAAATATTAGAAGAGATTCCTGATTATGACGAGGTAAGAGGAATATTTCTAGCTTGTCAAATACCCGAATGGGAAATAGTAAAAGAAGAAGTAACTAATGAGGTAATAGCAACCGGTCTATATCAATTTCAAACAACTAGTGATAAAAAAGCAATGTTACAGTTTGCACTTGCTGGAGCGAAAAGGAATCACGAAATTTATAAAAAGGCCTTAGAAATATGTAAAAGATCAGGACTGGACTGTTGTAGGATGGTAGAATATATTGGAAATTATCCAACTAGTTATCCTACACCAGAAGAAAGCGAAAAAAATAAAGAAATAGAAAAGCTATTAGAAAAATATGATATCATGCCATCTTATTATGCTTATAGTGATAAAGATTTATTACAAATTACTGGAGATGATATCAATCGTATTGATGATACTATGACTCGTAGTTTAAATGCAGCAAAAAAACTCTTAGATTTATCTCATATTCCAGCAACATATTTTACTTTAAACAAGGAAGAAGAGTATCTAAATTTAGTAGCAGAAGAAGTATCTTTTCCAGAATCAGTATATCAAAAAGATGGAAAATCTTATCGAAAAAATAGAAAAATGTATCTAAAAAAACAAGGTTTATTATCATAAATAACTAGTATTTTACTAAAGATAACAAGCAAAATGCGAACATATGTCTTGACAAACAAAGAAAAATAAGGTATTGTATAGGCAATCAAGGAAAGGAACGAATATTATGATGAATAGAATTATGAGACATCATCATCATAAAATTATGCGCTTGCTAATACGACATTAAATATGTGGTATCGACAAGTGCTATTTGTGATGCTTGTGTCGATACCTATTCTAAATAAATATAAAGTAAAGGTTATAGGCACAAGGTCTATAACTTTTTAAATTTAAGAAAGAGGAGAGAAAAATGAATAAAGTTAATTTTAAAAATTTATATAGTTCATGGTTAAAAGACCAGGTAAAAAATAATTGTCAAATAAAACTAGGACAAAAAGAAATGACAGGAACAATTGCAGAATGTTATCAAGAAGTATTTAGTGGAGAACCATTTTATGAGAACTGGACAAAAGAGAGTGCTGAAGCGGTAATAGAGGACTATCTTAAGACTGGTACTACAATCCGTGTAGCAGAAATAGATGAAAAAGCAGTTGGCTTTTTAGTCGCAACAGATGTTATACCAGAAGATCAAAAACCTTACATTCCTTATAACCAAGAAGAGATAAGATTTATTGAAGAAATAGGAGTATCAAGCAAGTCTCGTGGCAATAATATTGCTAGTGAATTAGTAAGAGGAGATATTATCAGCTCTTTAGAAAGAGATAAAAACTATATTGGTTATCGTACAAATGCAATGAGATGGTTAATAAAAAGGCCAGAGGAATCATTTGAAACTGCAATAGAAAGAACACAAAAAGAAGATGCGACAAAAAGAATTGAGGGAGAACCTATTATCATTCCAACCTTATCAGAGGAAGAAAAACAAGAATTTATTAATCAATATATTGAATTATTAGAGAAAAGACCAGACTTAGATGTATCTGATTCTTCAAAATTATTTAGAGGAATAGGGTTTAATGTAGAATTTTGTAAAATAGGCAATAATTATACTTGGCAAAAAGATCCAACAGGTGAAAATAATGATAGAATATTTCCAGTATTAAATTTAAAGAAAGCAGGCTATAGTAAAACTTACTATAACAAGAAAGGACAAAGATAATGACTAATATTTTAAAAGACTTAGTAGAAACGAATACAATCGCAGACAAAGAAAACCAAAAGATAAGAGGCTATATTAAAGGATTACTGAAAGATAAGGGTTTTGAATTTACGGAACTTGGTCAAAGAAACGAAAAAGTGTTAATTGCTAAAAGGGGAAATCCTACGATAGCATTCTGTTGCCATACCGATACAGTAGATAAATCAACACTATGGACTAAAAATCCTATGCAATTAACAGAAGATGATACTTATTACTACGGGTTAGGAGTATCCGATATGAAAGGTGGAACTGCAGCCTTATTAGAAGTAGTAATGAATTTAGATAAAAATATTCCATGTATGATTTGTTTTACTTACGATGAAGAAACTAATTTTAAAGGAGTAAGCCAATTAGTAGAAAGTAAGCAAGCTTTACCAGATACTTTATTATTCCCAGAACCAACGGATTTGGTGCCAGTCATTGCTAATAAAGGATGTTTGGAATTTAAAGTACAATTTGAAGGAAAAAGTGCCCATTCATCTACTCCGGAACTTGGTGCGAATGCCTTATATAAAGCCATGGACTTTATTCAAGAAGTAAGAACATTTGCCAAGACCATCCAAGAAGAAAAACTAACGTTATATGAGGTACCATATACCACGTTTAATTTATCTAAAATTAAAGGAGGAGAAGAAATTAATAAAGTGCCTGATGCTTGTGAGATTACCTTCGATTTTAGAACAATAAAAAAAGAGCATAATGATAAGATAGTGGAATTTATAAACCAATTAGCAAAGAAATACAGCGCAAAAGTAGAAATACTAAATAATCTAAATGCTGCTGTTACTACAAATGCTAACTTAATAGAAAAATTAGAAGAAATGACGAATCAGAAATCTACTGGCCTAAATTATGTAACAGAAGCATCTTTCTTCCCAGAAAAAGATATCATTATTTTAGGACCAGGTCCCGTCACAGCACATCAAAAAGATGAAAAAATTAGTAAAGAAAGTTTTAAAAAATGTCAAGAATTATACATGACAATACTACAATCGATGTAACCAGTAGTATGGATATTAACTAACAAAACTAATGTTTCTCCGTACAATTCAGTTGTTGCTATATTTAGGGAGAAAACCAAAAAGAAAAAAGCAAATAACAAAGACAATTCCTAATATTTCTGCTATAATAAAAGAAGATAGGAGAGATGATATGGAAAATGATGAATATTATAATTTAGCTGATGATGTAGAAATGCAAAAGAAACATTTATATGCTCAGAGATTGTGTCATGAACACAATTTGCTAGATCCTAAAGAATTTGAAAAAAGACAGGAAATCATAAGAAAATTATTTGCAGATATTGGTGAAAATTTTACCATCGAGCAACCATTTCATTGTGACTACGGGTATTTCATAACCATAGGAAAGAACTTTTATGCAAACTACAATCTAACTATACTAGATACCGCAAAAGTAACGATAGGAGATAATGTCTTTTTAGGACCTAATGTCAATCTTTATCCAGCAACCCATCCTTTAGATGTAGAAAGACGAAATAAAAATCTCGAAAAAGGTGTACCAGTTACCATAGGAGATAATGTCTGGATAGGTGGTAATACCACTATTCTTCCCGGAGTAAGTATCGGAAACAATACTGTAATAGGAGCAGGTAGTGTCGTAACTAAAAATATTCCATCTAATGTTTTAGCAGTAGGAAATCCTTGTAAAGTGATAAAAAACTTATAAAATACTTGCAAAATGAAAAAAAATAAGTATAATAGAGTAGTAAAAAAGAGGTGGAAGTATGAGAAATTATATTCGTTATATTATTTTATTAGTATTAATTATTGCTGGAGGGTTATTAGTTATTTCAGTTATTAATAAATTTAGTGAACCTGATGTTTCTAAAGTAGATAATGGGGCAAAAACTGAGGAAACCACTACTAAAGATACTAAACCAACTTTAGATGTAGATACTAATAATACTACTACAACTAATAATGAAGAAAATACAGATACTTCTGACTCAACATCTGATTCTAATAGTACTACAACTAATGATGCGATAGAAAATGTAACGGTACCAAATACTGCAACTGGTGATAAAACAGAAGGATCTACAGAAAATATTCCAACATATTCTCAATATAAGGGAAATATAATTATTGCAGAAGAAGAATAAAAGTCATGAAATGTCATGACTTTTATTTATGTTTTGTTCTATGTATGTTTCTGCTTCTGGTTTTATTTGTAATTGATTTATTAAATTGCTGTTTTTTTCTATTATGACGCGATAAGTAATATTTTCAAAATATTTTTTTTCTAGAATTTGATCTTTGGCAATTATATGGTCTATTTCTTTTTCTTTAGTATAAGGAAAAGTAATCGTACCAATAATTGCAGGGATTAGTTTTCTTCTTTCTGTTTGGTCTATAGCTTGTTTTACAGATTTTGTGTAAGCACGTACTAGTCCGCCAGCTCCTAATTTTATTCCACCAAAATAGCGAATTACGATAGCTATCACATTTGTTATGTTTTCTTTTTCTAATACATTTAAAATTGGAATACCTGCTGTACCAGCTGGTTCTCCATCATCACTTGATTTTTGAATATTTTTTTCAATTTTATATGCATAGCAATAATGTGTTGCTTTTGGATATGTACTTTTTACTTCTTTTAAAATACTTTCAATTTCATCTTTTGTTTTTATTTTTATTAGTAGTGTAATGAATCTTGAATTTTTAATGATTAACTCATTTTTTATATTCTTATTAATAGTATACATTTGTCTTCACCAATCATATTATATCATGTATTATGGTGGACTTAAAGATTTACAGTATTATGCATTTCGTTATTTTTTCTTATTTAAATTTTTTTTATTGTGATATAATAAATTTATAAGAGTACGTAGTGTATAGGAGAGGATTATATGTTTAAGAGAAAAAAAGATCAGGAAATCGATATTAGTAGTTTAAATGTTATTTTAAGTACTGGAAAAAAATTAATAAATATTGGTTATATTATGGCTATTATTGCATTGATTTTATTAGGAACGTATCTTGTTAAAGAATGGCATGCACTACGATTTCTTGGTGATTTTTTAATTGTTATTTCGCCAATATTTATTGGTTTAATTATTGCATGGCTTTTAGATCCGGTAGTGAAATGGCTCCAGGGAAAGAAAATTCCTAGAATTGGTGCTTGCGTTATTGTTTATTTGCTATTTTTAGCACTTTTATTTTTAATTTTAGCACTATTAGTTCCTGCCATGGGAAGTCAAATTAAAGATTTTGTTAGCGGTCTTCCAGATTTAATCCATGATTTCCAACATTATGTTAGTGATTTTACTAAAAATTTGAATCATACTTTTGATTATGATTTTTCAAGCGTTAAAAATTCTATTTATCAAGCTATTGAAGAATTTGGAATTAACTTATCTACAAAATTGCCAAATATGGCTATTGGAATTGTTTCTTCTGTCATTAGTGGAGGAGTATCTTTCTTTTTAGGACTTATGATTGGTTTTTATATGTTGTTTGATTTTGATAAATTAAATCGTACTTTTATTTCTTGGCTTCCAAGGCGCTGGCGTAAGGGTGCTAGTGAGTTGTGTGTTAGATTAAATGAATCTTTAAGAAGTTATGTACAGGGCTTGTTACTAGTTATGACTTTAGTATTTATTACACAAGGTATTGGACTTACTATTAGTGGTATTAAAGCACCGTTAGTTTTTGCTTTCTTTTGTGCTTTAACTGATATTATTCCTTATTTTGGACCTTATATTGGTGCGATACCTATTGTTTTAGTAGGATTTACTATGGATCCTATTGTTGGTATTTGTTGTGTTATTTCTATTATTGTAGTGCAGCTTCTAGAAAATAATTTCTATCAGCCGTTAATTATGGGCCATACTATGAAACTACATCCTGTAACAATTATGCTAGGGCTCTTGATTTTCCAACATTTCTTTGGTATTATAGGTATGATTGTTGCAACACCTGTGATTGCTGCTGCCAAAATAATTCTTACATTTATTAATGAGAAAATGGATGTTATTGGAAAAGTTACGGGTGATAATGAATATAAAGCGTTGACTGAAGATTAGTATTAAAGAAATTAGAATAGTCAGAGAATTCGTGGTTGGTGAAAACGATGTATTCTACTTTAAGAAGCTACTTTGGGAGCTTTATCGGCCAAGCCGTTATGTTAATTAAGACCAGACTAGGATGGTACCGGGCAAATGTTCTCCTAGTCAGGTCTTTTGTTTGTTTTAAGGAGGATTTATGAAAATTTATTTGTTAGCTGGTAAAGCAGGGAGCGGTAAGGATATGATGGGTAGATATATGAAAACGCAATATGATTATGCAGGGTATAATACATGTATTTTGCATATTACAACGCCTCTTTATGAATATGCAAGAAATTATTTTAGTTGGGATGGCAACATGGCAGAAAAGCCTCGGGAGTTTTTGCAAGAAATGGGTATTGAAATTATACAAAAACAATTGGGAAAAAAGTTTTTTTTAATCAATCGTTTATGTGAAGATATTGATATTTTAAAAAATTTTTTTGATATATTTATTATTACTGACGGTAGACTATTATTTGAATTTGAGGAGTTGAAAAAGAGGTTTCCTAATATAAAAATAATTCATATTATTCGTGAAAATTACGATAATAAACTTACAGAAGAGGAAAAAAAACATGTGACAGAAATAGAAATGGATGATTATCCAGATTATGATTATGTAGTAAGAAATACATCTAAAGAAAGATTGTATTTAGAAGCTGATCGTATTATGAAAGCAGAAGAAAATGAGGAAGGTGAAGTTTTATGAATAAATTAGTTGCTGTTGTTGGAATGTGTGGTAGTGGTAAAAGTATTGCTACTGAATATTTAGAAAGTCAAGGTTGGACAAAGTTATATTTTGGTGGTATTACTTATAAATTAATGGCAGAAGCTGGAATTGAGAGAACGCCAGATGGAAAAAGCGAAAAAGAGTTTCGGGAAAAATTAAGACAAGATCATGGCCCTGAGTGTTATGCAAAGTTTTTAGAGCCAGATATTAAAGAAGCCTTAAAGGCAGGTAATGTAGTTTTAGATGGATTATATTCTTGGTATGAATATAAATATTTAATCGAAAGATTTCCGGAGTTAAAACTTGTTTGTGTTGTTGTTGATAAGAAGTTACGTTATGATAGGATTGCTAATAGAGTTGATCGTCCTTGGACTCGAGAAGATGCTATTTACCGAGATATTTCGGAGATTGAAAATCTCGCCAAAGGTGGACCTATTGCCTATAGTGATTATTTCTTATTTAATAATGGTAGTATGGATGACTATTATAAGAGATTAAAAGAAATTCTAGAAGATATTAATAAGCATGAAGGAGAGAAGTAATATGAAATATATGAGTCATAATGATATTAGAAATAAATGGTTTCAATTTTTTGAAAGTAAGGGACATAAAAGGGTAGAAAGTGCTTCTTTGATTCCTGTTAATGATAATAGTTTATTATGGATTAATGCAGGAGTTAGTCCTTTAAAGAAATATTTTGATGGGAGTGAAGTACCAGAATGTAGAAGAATCGTCAATATTCAAAAATGTATTCGTACTAATGATATTGAAAATGTTGGTATTACGAAAAGACATCAAACTTTCTTTGAAATGATGGGAAATTTTTCTGTAGGAGATTATTTTAAGAGTGAAGCTATTGAGTTTGCTTTTGAATTGTTAACAGGAGAAGAATGGTTTTCTATTCCTAAGGAGTTACTCTATGTTACCGTTTATCCTGATGATCATGAAGCTTATCAAAAATGGATTGAAGTAGGATTAGATGAGGCACATATTATTAAATTAGAAGAGAATTTCTGGGAGATTGGTGAAGGTCCTTGTGGACCTGATTCTGAGATTTTCTTTGATAGAGGA
>CALVVW010000022.1 GCA_944364005.1 uncultured Bacilli bacterium
ATGTTGGATAAATTAGTTTCCAAATTTAAAGGTAAAGAAGTAGTCGTTTTATCTATTATGATGGTACTAATTTCTATTCTTACATCTGTATGCGGATTACAGTTAGGTTTAGTTATTTTCTTTCCAATGATTATATCTCTAATTTTATTAATGGGATATGATAAGGTTGTAGCAGCACTTGCTATTGTAGGTTCTACTATGATTGGTATGTTAGGTACTACTTATGGATATAACAACACTGGAATTATTCCTAGTATTTTAGGAAATAGTTTTGCAGATCAAATTTTAGTTAAATCTATTTTATTGTTCTTAGGAATGGTATTATTAATATTTAATACTATTTGGTATATTAAGAAATCTAAATCTGCAACTAAAAAAGCAAATGTTAAAAAGGTAGAAGCTAAAGAAGAAAAGAAAACTACAAAAACTACAAAGAGTACTAAAAACTCTAAGACTAAATCTTCTCAAGATACAAAAGCAGCTGTAAAAGAAGAAAAAGTTATTGTAGTTACTGAAGATAATGAAGAAGAATCTTATGTTCCTGCTACTATTAGTGGTAAGAAACATGTAGTTTGGCCATTAGCTTTAATATTATTTATTATTTTTGTTATTTTAGTATTGGCATTTGTTTCTTGGTCTGGAGCATTTGGACTTACGGCTATGGAAGATGCTAAAACAGCAGTTACTACTTTTGAAGTATTTGGATTTGCTTTATTTGGTAAATTACTTGGTACTGTTAATGCATTTGGTTCATGGTCACTTGTGGATATAAGTGCTGTTTTAATGGTATTTATGTTAATTTTAGCTTTAATTTACAAAGTTAAATTTAATGAAGTGATTGATGGCTTTATTGCCGGTGCTAAAAGAGCTTTAGGTCCAGCAGTTATTGTTATTTTACTTTATACTATTTTAGTAATTACAACTTATCATCCATTCCAATTAGTGATTTATAAAGCTATATTAGGAATTACTGATGGATTTAATGTATTTACTACATTTGTAGTAGCAATTTTATCTGCATTATTTAATGTAGATCCTGCATATGCTTTCCAAAGTTCATTACCATATTTTGCTAGTATTGTTACTAACGCTGATAATTATCCAATTGTTGCTGTTGTATATCAAGCAGCTTATGGATTAACTATGTTAGTTGCTCCTACTAGTTTAGTTTTAATGGGTATGTTATCTTACTTAAAGATTCCATATGGTAAATGGTTTAAAACAATTTGGAAGTTATTATTAGAATTATTAGTATTATTGCTTATTGTATTTACTATATTAATTTTAATTTAATTATGAGAGCCTTATGGCTCTTTTTTTGTCTTATTTTAGGGTACTGTATTTCTTGAAAGGAAAACTCAACCTATTTACAATAAATATAGGAGATGATTTTATGTTTTCAAGATTTACAGAAGATGCACAAAAAATATTGATTATGTCAAAAAAAGAGATGCAAGAATTAAAGCATCCTTATGTTAGTAGTGAACATTTATTATTATCTATTCTTCATTATGGTAATCCGGAATTGATTTCTTTTTTAAATACACATGATCTTACTTATAATAAAGTAAGAGATGAAATTATACGGGTTCTTGGTACAGGTAATAAAGAAAGTAGTTGGTTTTTATATACACCTTTATTAAAAAAGATTATAGAGAATGCCATTTTGGATAGCAAAGATGATGGCACTTTTGTGACCGTAGAGAGACTTTTTGTATCTATGTTAGAAGAGGGAGAAGGAGTTGCAAATAGAATTATGATGGGTCTAAATATTGATTTAGATGCGTTATATGAAAAGTTTTCTCGACAATTTGTTCATGATAGTAATACAAATACTAAATTATATATAGATGAGGTGGCAGTTGATTTTACGGAGCAGGCTAAAAAAGGTGAGTTTGATCCTGTCGTTGGTCGTGATGAACAAATAAGTCAAATGATTGAAATCTTATTACGGCGAAAGAAGAATAATCCATTATTAATTGGAGATGCTGGTGTAGGTAAGACAGCTTTGGTTGAGGAATTAGCGAGACGTATTGTTTTAGGTATTGTTCCTAATGAATTAAAGAATATGCGTATTTTGAGTGTTTCCATTGCTTCTTTAGTAGCTGGTACGAAATATCGTGGTGAATTTGAGGAAAGATTAAATAAAATGATAGATGAATTAGAACATGTTTCTAATGTCATATTATTTATTGACGAAATTCATACGATTATTGGTGCTGGAGGAGCGGAAGGCGCTATTGATGCTTCTAATATTTTAAAACCTTATTTAGCGAGAGGTAAAATCAAAGTAATTGGTGCTACAACAAAATTTGAATATACAAAATTTTTTGAAGGAGATAAAGCTTTTGATAGAAGGTTTCAAAAGATTATTATTGATGAGCCTTCACTTGAAGAGACCCAAACTATTTTATATCATTTAAAAGATATTTATGAAGATTTTCATGGTATTGTTATACCAGATGATGTTTTGTCTTCTATTGTTGAACTATCTGATCGATATCTTTCTACTGGAAAACAACCAGATAAATCTATTGATTTATTAGATGCTGCTTGCTCTAAAATGATGACATCAGATACTGTTGTTGATAGAAAAATGAAACAGATACAAATGGAACTTAGTGATATTATTGAACAGAAAAATCAATTAATTATTAAACAAGATTTTAAACATGCCTCTATTTTGCGTGAAAAGGAACATTTTTTACAGTCAAAGTTAAATCGTTTAGAATTAAAAGAATGTGCGCATAGTAAGAAAGTTTTAACTATGGATTGTTTATATGATGTAATTTTTGCTAAAACAAAAATTCCTATTAAGAAGATTTTATCTATGAATAAGGAAGAAATTAAGAGAGCATTACGAAAACGGGTACTAGGGCAAGATGATGCTATTTCACAAGTTGTGGATATTATATCGAAACCTTCAGCAAGAATGGCTCCTAAATCTTTTTTATTTGCTGGTTCTACTGGTTGTGGAAAAACTTTATTTGTCAAAGAATATGCAAATCTTTTGTATCCCAAAGATGGATTTATTAAATTGGATATGAGTGAGTATAGAGAATCTAGTTCTATATCTAAGATTATTGGTTCTCCTCCAGGATATGTAGGATATGATGATAGGAATACAATATTAGAAAAAATAAAACTTCATCCTTATTCTGTAGTGCTATTGGATGAAATAGAAAAAGCGGATTCTAAAGTTTTAAAGTTGTTTTTACAAGTTTTAGATGATGGCGTTATGACTACTTCATATGGGGAAGAAGTAAGTTTTAGAAACTGTATTATTTTTATGACTTCTAATTTAGGTTTTGAGAAGAAATCTATTGGATTTATTAATCATGATCAAAATTTTATTTTCGATAAATTAAAGAATTTTTTAGGAGTTGAGTTATTTAATCGCTTTGATTCTGTAATTTTATTTGACCGACTTTCTGAAAAAGAGATTGAAAAAATTATTTCTAACAAAATTAAGGAAAAATATCCGCATATTTCTTCTTCTCAGTTACATGATTTGGTTAGTTCTCTTAAGATACAGAGTGATTATTTAAATTTTGGTGCAAGAAAGATAGAAAAGTTGTTAGAGCAAATTGATTTTGAATACAGTTCTTAATAAACTGTATTTTTTCTTTTTTACTTATGATATACTAGTAATAGGTGATTTTATGAAATTATATAATACTTTGACAAGAAAAGTAGAAGATTTTGTACCTAATGTGGAAGGCAAAGTAAAAATGTATACTTGTGGTCCTACTGTGTATCATTATGCACATATTGGTAATATTCGAAATTATATTGGTCATGATATTTTAGATAAAACATTGCGTTACCTTGGTTATGAAGTTACTCGTGCCATGAATATTACTGATGTTGGTCATTTGACAAGTGATTCTGATTCTGGGGAAGATAAGATGGAAGTTGCTAGAAAAAGAGAACATAAATCTGCGATGGAAATTGCTAAATTTTATACAGAGGCATTTTTTAAAGATTTTGAATTAGTTAATTGTCGTATGCCGGAAATTGTTTCTCCTGCTACTGAAAACATTGATGAGTATATTAAGATTATAGAAGTGCTATTAGATAAAGGTTATGCTTATTTATCTGGTGGTAATGTTTATTTTGATACGAGTAAATTAGATGATTATTATGTTTTGACTAATCATCAAGAGGATAGTTTGGTTGTTGGTGCTAGAGAAGGAGTAGAGGAGGATAGTAATAAGAAAAATCAGGCTGATTTTGTATTATGGTTTACTACTAGTAAATTTTCTAATCATGAATTACTTTGGGATTCTCCTTGGGGACGTGGTTATCCTGGATGGCATATTGAGTGTACAGGCATATCTATTAAATACTTAGGAGAATACTTAGATATTCATGGTGGTGGTGTTGATAATATTTTTCCACATCATACTAATGAAATTGCTCAAAGTGAAGCTTATTTGGGACATAAATGGTGTAATTACTGGTTTCATAATGAACATTTATTAGATGAAACTGGAAAGATGAGTAAATCTAATGGTGCCATACTTACTGTTAGTTTGTTAAAAGAAAAAGGATATGATCCATTAGCTTTTCGCTTTATGTGCTTAAATTCTCATTATAGAAAACAATTAGTATTTTCTTATGATGCTTTAGATCAAGCTTTGACCACATTGAAAAAATTACGTAATCGAATTTCTTCTATTACTGAAGAAGGCTGTGTTCAAGAAGATGTTATTAGTACTTACCGAAAGAAATTTATTCAAGAATTATCTGATGATTTAAATACGGCGAATGCTCTTTCTGTTCTTTATGAAGTTTTGAAAGATGAGAATCTTTCTGGAAGCAGTAAGATTTTTCTTGTACAAGAGTTTGATCAAGTACTATCTTTAGATTTAATTCAAGAGAAAAAGACGGTTTCTAATGAAGAGTATATTTTAGAACAAATAGAAAAACGTGCTATTGCGAAAAAAAATAAAGATTTTTCTTTAGCAGATAGTATTCGTGATGATTTACTAAAACAAGGGATTCGCTTGATTGATAGTAGAGAAGGAACGACTTATGAGGTTATAGATTAATAGGAAGAGTTCTTCCTATTTTTTTCAAGGAGGTTTTATGAAAGTTGTAGAAATTAATTCATTAGTACTTGCTTATTTAGGAGATACTATTTATGAAAATTTTGTTCGTAGGTATTTGATTAATCAAGGTATTGCTCATGTTGATGAGTTGCAAAAGTCTGCTGTTAAATATGTTAGTGCTAAAAGTCAGGCTGCGTATTTACAAAAGATGATAAATGATAATTTTTTGTCTTTAGAAGAGTTGAATATTGTTAAAAGGGCTAGAAATTACAAGACTACTTCTCATCCTAAGAATTGTGATATCGTAACATATAAATACGCAACCGGGTTAGAGGCTTTGATTGGTTATTTGGATTTAAGTAATCAAAAAGCTAGAGTTAATGAGATTATGGAATATATATTGGAGGAATGATTATGTTAATATATGGTCGTAATGTTGCATTAGAAATGTTAAAGAATCCTGAAAAAGTGCAAAAAGTTTTATTGCAGAAAGGTTTTGATGATAAAAAGATTCTTTCATTATTAGAAAATAGTAAAATTCCTGTTCAAATAAAGTCAAAACAAGAAATTGATCATTTGGCAGAAGGAGTTCATCAAGGTATAATTTTATATGTTCGAGATTATCAATATTATACTTTATCTGATGTGTTATCTGATAGTACTTCTTTTATTGTTATTTTAGATCATATAGAAGATCCACATAATTTTGGTGCTATCGTTAGAACTTGTGAAGCTGCTGGAGTTGATGCTATTATTATACCTAAAGATCGCCAGGTACAGGTTAATGCTACTGTTATGAAAACTAGTGTTGGTACTTTAAATCAAGTAAAAATTGTACAAGTTGCTAATTTAGCATCTACTATTGATTATTTAAAAGAACATGATTTTTGGGTAGTGGGAACTGCTTTAGAAGATAGCATTGATTATCGTAAGATTGACTATTCTGGAAAAACTGTATTAATTGTTGGAAATGAAGGAGTGGGAATGTCAAAATTAGTTAGGAAAAAGTGTGACTTTATAGCAAAAATTCCAATGTATGGTACTACTAATAGTTTGAATGCATCAGTTGCTAGTGGCATTATGATATATGAGGTAATCCGAAATAGAAAGTAGAGGTCTATTTTGAATTATAAGAACATTAATGATTATGAAATTTTATATTTAGTTAGTGAAGATATGGATTCTAATTATGATATATTATTTCAAAAGTATTTACCTATTATTAAATCTATTTCTAGTAAATATTTTTCTTTTGCATCTAATCATGGGGCTGAATATCAAGATTTGGTTCAAGAAGGATTTTTGGCACTTAATAAAGCTATTACTACGTATAAGGATAATGAAAAGACTATCTTTTATACTTATGCATGTGTGTGTATTGAAAGGCATTTAGTTGCTTACTGTAGGTCGTTATCGGCGCAGAAGCATAATGTTTTAAATCTGGCTCTTCCAGATGAACTATATTCTTGTACTTTGGTTAAGGATAATTCAGAAATTAGTAATTTTTTTGAGTTTCACTCTATGGAGTTGTATGCATTTATTTCAAAAGTTATGTATTCTTTTGATTTAATTACTCGATGTATTTTTGAACTTAGATTTAACGGGTTTAGTTATATTGAGATATCTCAGTTATTAGATTTATCCGTTTCTATTGTTGATTCTAGGTTGTGTCGAGCGCGTAAAGTAATGAAAAGATGTTATAAAGATGCTATAAAAAATTGAAAAACTTTTATTTTTGTTTTACAATGATAATAGGTGAATAGAATATGAAGGGACAGATACCTTATGTTGATGATAATTATGATAGTAAGGTAGAACAGAGTAATACTGTTCCTTTTTATAATGATACGAATTTAGCATCATTACCAGAGGATGACTTCTCTTCTGATAATAATAACTATTCTAATTATGATACTAATTCTTCTACTAAGGCAAAAATCATTCCTTTCAAGAAGAGAAATGGTGATAGTATTACTATGCAAGAATGGCTTACACATTATCATAGTCAAGATGAATATCAAACTCTTTTTATTAATATGGATTTGGCAATGAAATATATTCATGAACAAGGTTATTATATTGAGTCGTTTGCTTTAGATACTATTGATATTTTAAATCATTCTGTAAAACAAATTAAGTTTAATCAATTAAAAGAGATGCCTTTAGATTTTTCTTCTCAAAAGGATTTAGTACGTGATAATATTTTTTTATCAGCAGTTTTGCAGATTGGTATATATGCTAAATGCTTACAATATTTTCAGGGAGAAGCAATTACGTACTTAAAGCAGAATTTTGGGGATTTTTCTATCTTTTTGCCAGAAGAAGACATTCCGTATTATCGTGGTGTTATTGAACGTGGTGCGTCTGTTTATCTTAGTTCTTATGTTGGAGAGAGAAAGAAGCGTGATTTAAATAATTTAGATCAACAAATTAATGATGAAGGTAGTGGAAAAGGAAAAAGTTTAGTAAAAACAAATGGTACATCTTTAACTGCTGAAGATTTAGTTCCTCAAAATATTGCTGAACTTCAGGATGTGTATCGTAATTTATCTAAAAAGGATGCAGCTTTTGCTAGGGCACTTATTTATCCGATTTTAATATTGTTAGTTGGTTTAACAGTTTTATTATTATCTTATTTATTTGCATAATTATAAATTATTATTTTTATTTATTGACATTTCTTTTTGTTTATGCTATTTTAGTGGTGAACACGAAGAAGTGTTTTTATTTTGATAAAAAATAGGAATGGTGAAAAATGGCTGAAGTTAGAAAAAGAGAAACTGTTGAAAAGTATAAAATTGATGATGAACAGTTTCAAAAAAGTAATAAAAAGAGTAAAGTGATTGAAGAAAAGAAAACGAAAAGAGAAGGTAAACCTAGAGATAAGGAAGAAAAGAAAAGTCTCTGGGTTAGATTTCGTATCTTTTGTCATGGGGTAGTATCAGAAGCTAAGAAAGTACACTGGCCAACAAAAAAAGATATGGTAAAATATTCTATTGCTACTGTAATTTTTATCATTTTTTGTTCTTTGTTCTTTTATGCAATCGATATTATTTTTGCATTAATTCAATCAATTTTTAGATAAAGGAGTTTTATATTATGGAGAAACAATGGTATGTTGTTAATACTTATTCTGGTCATGAGAATAAAGTAAAAGAAAAATTAGAAATGCGTGCAGAATCTATGGATATGCAAGATTATATTTTTAGAGTTGTTATTCCTGAAGAAAAAGTTATTGAAGAAAAAGATGGTGTACGTAAGGAAAAAGTTAAAAAGATGTTTCCAGGTTATATTTTAGTAGAAATGGTTATGACTGATGAAGCATGGTATGTTGTACGTAATACTCCTGGTGTTACAGGATTTATTGGATCTAGTGGTAAAGGAGCTAAACCTACGCCATTACAACCATATGAAGTAGATAAGATTCTTGGTAATATGGGAATTAGTCGTATGGATGTTGATACTGATTTAGTAGAAGGTGCTACTGTTAAAATTGTTGACGGACCATTTAATGGTATGTTTGGTAAAATTGATAGTGTTGACCTTCCAAATCAAAAAGTTATGTTACTTGTTGATTTGTTTGGACAAGAAACTTCTGTTGAGGTTGAATTAAATCAAATTCAAAAAGCATAAAACAGTTGCAAAAACATAATTTATATGTTATTATTTAAGGGCTATATTGAAATTAATATAGATTTAGTGGGAAGCATGGTTTGCATTTATGAAAGCGGGAATCAAGCTATTTGGACCACTCGCGAAAACTAAAATTTATAGGAGGTGTTTTTCGTGGCAAAAGAAGCAATAAAGAAGATTAAATTACAAATTCCAGCAGGAAAAGCTACTCCAGCTCCACCAGTTGGTACAGTATTAGGACCTGCAGGAATTAATTTACAAGATTTTTGTACTAAGTATAATGATGCTACTAGAGATAAAATGGGAGATATTTTACCAGTTGAAATTTCAATTTATGATGATAGAAGTTTTGATTTTGTAATTAAAACTCCACCAGTTGCATTCTTACTTAAAAAATATGCAAAAATTAATAAAGGTGCAGTTAAGGGAGCTAATGAAACAGTTGCAACATTAACTGAAGATCAATTAAGAGAAATTGCTGAGATTAAATTACCAGATTTAAATGCATATGATGTAGAATCTGCAATGAAGATTGTTGCTGGTACTGCTAGAAATATGGGTATTTCAATTCCTGGTTATACAGATAAGTAATATTCTATGTAGGTAATACCTATGTGGAAGGTAAAAACCGCTATATACCACATAAGGAGGAATAAAAATGAAGAAGAGAAGTAAAAAATATACTGAAGCTATGTCTAAATTAGAACGTGATAAAGTATATTCTAAAGAAGAAGCTGTGAAATTAGTTAAAGAAACTTCTACTAGTTCTTTTGATGCTACTGTTGAAGTTGCTATGAGATTAAATATCGATACTAAGAAAGCTGATCAACAATTAAGAGGTGCTATTGTACTTCCTAAAGGAACTGGTAAAACTAATAAAGTATTAGTTATCGCTAGAGGAGAAAAAGCTACACAAGCTAAAGAAGCTGGAGCTGACTATGTTGGAGATGTTGACATGTTAGAAAAAATCGAAAAAGAAAACTGGTTCGATTTTGATACTATGATTGCTACTCCTGATATGATGCCACTTCTTGGTAAATTAGGTAGAGTTTTAGGACCAAAAGGATTAATGCCAAATCCTAAAACTGGAACAGTTACTCTAGATGTTGCCAAAGCAGTTAGTGAAGTTAAAGCTGGACGTGTTGAATATCGTGCTGATAGCTATGGAATTATTCATGGAGTTATTGGTAAGGTTTCATTCTCTGATGCAGATTTATTAGAAAACTTAAATGCTTTTGTATCTGCTATTTTAAGAGTTAAACCAGCGACAGTAAAAGGTGATTATGTTAAGAGTATATCTATAGCTTCTACTATGGGACCTGGAATTAAAGTTGAAAATAACTTTGACAAGTAGAAGATTATAGTATATAATAAAGACAATTTATAGGTGCCATAGACAGTAGGTAATTATGTAAATCCTACCGAGGACTTAATCTTAAGTATATAAAGGGTTCTCGTTATGGTATGAGAACCTTTTTTATGGCATCCCTAAAATATGAAGGAGGTGTTTTGATGGCAAGTGAAGCAATCTTAAAGCAAAAACAAGCTGTTATTGATGAAATCAAAGACCGTGTTCAAAAAGCTAATACTATCGTATTATTTGATTATCGTGGTATTACTGATAGTGAGGCAAAAGAATTACGTATTAAATTAAGAGAAAGTAATTCTGATTATAAAGTATATAAAAATACTTTAATGGCACGTGCTTTTAATGAATTAAATATTGATTTAAATGATTCATTAAATGGACCAAGCGCTTTTGCTTATGGTGAAGATCAAATCGCACCTATTAAGATTTTGTCAGATTTTGCTAAAGATCATCCAGCATTAGTTTTAAAAGTAGGGATTGTAGATGGAGAAAAAGCTGATCAAGCTAAGTTGGCAGAATATGCTACTATACCATCAAGAGATGGCTTACTTACTATGCTTGCTGGCGGAATGATGGGTATTCCAAGAGACCTATCAATTTGCTTAGACTTATATAGTCAACAAAAAGAAGAAAATTAATTAGAAATATAAAATAAGGAGGATATAAAATGGCTAAATTAACTAAAGAAGAATTTATCAGTAGTTTAAAAGAAATGAATTTATTAGAAATTAAAGAATTAGTAGATGCAATGAAGGAAGAATTTGGTGTTGATCCATCTGCTGTAGCAGTTGCTGCACCTGCTGCTGGAGCTCAAGCAGATGATACTCCAAGTACAGTTACTGTATCAATCGCTGATGCTGGAGCTGCTAAAGTTGCTGTTATCAAAGTTGTTAAAGAAATCACTGGTTTAGGATTAAAAGAATCTAAAGATATCGTTGACAACAATGGAGCTGTTAAAGAAAACATTTCTACTACTGAAGCTGATGAAATTAAAGCTAAGCTTGAAGAAGCTGGAGCTACTGTAGAAGTTAAGTAATTAACTTCTTTTTTTTACGCAATTATAATTGTCTAATTACGTAAAATAGGAATTTGAATTTTAAAATAAAATTAAAACTCGTCTGTTTCTAAATATTTTATGTTATTCTTATGATAGAGGAGGTGCATATAAATGGATAATGTGAATGGTAAAAATAAAGTTTTTGGAAAGATTGTGATTGGAATCTTTATTGGTATTTTACTTTCTGTTGGAGCTTTTGTTGCTTTATATGTTACTAATGTTGTTAATTTTACTTCTAGTGATGTTGAAAATAAAGAAGTAAAAAATGAAAATAAGGAAGATGCAGATAATGATAATTTGATAGAAGATGAAGATATTACTAATTCTGATAGTTATGATATTAATTTTAATCCATCTAAAATAGTTAATACTTCTGCTGATAATTATACTTTAACTGTTCCTTCACATGCTTTAGGAACTAATGTTTCTTTGGATAGTTCTCAAATGAAAGTTACTGTTTCCTTTAATTATTATTTGGTAAATACAAATTATAATTTAGGATGGGTAACTTCTCTTGATTCTGCTACATATGAGATGCGTGATATTAATTTTACGAAAAAAGTTGTAGATATTTTCTTTGGTGGTATTGGTCAAGATGCTTCTGGAGATACTATTCTATTTTTAATGGAAGATGGAACAGTAGAGTATCTTCCATTGAAAAAGGCTTATGCTACCAATAACGAAAGTTTGAATTCCTATGGAAGTTTACCTGGTATTTCTAATATTGTTAAATTTTATTCTGCTAATGCTAATTCACAAATGGGAAGTGGAATTACTATATTAGCTCAAGATAATGAAGGTAATCTTTATGATTTATCTACTACATTACGTGAAACAGGAAATTATTAGTAAAAAAAGTGTCAAAAAATCAAAATTTGTTTGACAAAATCAAACAATTCGTGTATTATATGTTTACGAAAGGGAGAAAACTTATCGTATGTTTAAAGTTTTCTCCTTCTTTTTGTTTTTAGAGGGGATAAGATGGGGCATTATTTTACAAACGAAAATTTACCTAGTGATATAAAAGAAACTAAATGTAGTGTATTAGGTAATAACTTTACTTTTTTAACTGATAATGGAGTTTTTTCAAAAGACGGTTTGGATTTTGGCAGTAGACTTCTTCTTGAAGTAGTCCCGCTTGAAGAAGTTGGAGGCAAAATTCTAGATATGGGATGTGGCTATGGAGTTTTAGGTATTGTTCTTGCTAAAGTTCTTTCAGCTAAAGTAGATATGGTAGATGTTAATCTTAGGGCATTACATCTTTCAAAAAGAAATGCAAAATTAAATGGTGTTTCTAATTTTGTTACCATTTTTGAAAGTAATTGTTATAGTAATGTTTCTTTAAAATATTCTACGATAATTACTAATCCACCGATTAGGGCTGGAAAAAAGATAGTTTATGACATAGTGATGAATGCTCGCGACCATTTAGAAGATGGCGGTAATCTTTTTTTGGTTATTAGAAAAGAGCAAGGTGCTAAATCGCTAATTGTCGACTTAGAAAAAGTCTATAATGTAAAAGTATTAGAAAAAAAGAAAGGCTTTTTCATCATTCAGTGCCATTTATAATTGACTTATTGTAATGGTTGTGCTATTAATATAAATTGGCAATATATTTTGTTATTAGTATTTTCTTTGAAAAAATGTGTTAGGGGTGAATATTGAGTGGCTTATAAAATTGTAAAATGCGGTGATTACCGTGAAAGAAGAAATTACTCACGTATCAGAAATACTTATGAATTGAAAGATTTATTAGAAATTCAAAAAAAATCATATGACAGATTTATCACAGTTGGTATTAAAGAGGTGTTCGATGATTTATTTCCAGTAGAAAATTTCTCTGGAACTTTATCACTTGAATTCGGAGATTATCATTTTGATAAACCTCGTTATTCTATTAAGGAAAGCAAAGATAGAGAGACTACTTATTCTGCACCATTAAGAGTAGATGTTCGTCTTTTTAACCGTGAGACGGGTGAAGTTAAAGAACAAGAAATTTTCATGGGTGATATGCCTATGATGACAGAAAGTGGTACATTTGTTATTAATGGAGCAGAACGTGTTATCGTATCTCAATTAGTACGTTCTCCTAGTGTTTATTTTAACCATGAAGTTGATAAAAATGGTCGTGAATTAATCACATCTCAAATTATTCCAACTCGTGGAACTTGGCTTGAGTTTGAAGTAGATGCTAGAGATGTATTATATGTTAGAATTGATCGTACTAGAAAAGTTACGTTAACTACTTTACTTCGTGCTTTTGGCCTTTCTAGCGATGATGAGATTTTCGCTATGTTTGGTGAAGATGATTATTTAAAAAATACTATTGCTAAAGACTCTACTAAAAATACAGATGAGGCTTTAATTGAAATTTATGAAAAATTAAGACCTGGTGAACCAGCTACACTTGATTCTTCTAAAAATCAGATTATTACTAGATTCTTTGATGAATTTAGATATGATTTAGCTAAAGTAGGACGTTATAAATTTAATCGTAAACTTAATATTATCGATCGTTTATTAAATCAAACTTTAGCAGAAGATATTTGTGATAGTGATGGTGTCGTAATATTTGAAGCTGGAACTCAAATTACAAAAGCTAATTTGGATCAGTTGAAAGAAGTGTTAGCTCAAGGATACGGATTAACTGAAGTTACTGTTAATGATGAATTAGATACTTATAATAAAGTACAAATCGTTAAAATAGTTGATCCTTCTGATAAGAAAAAGAAACTTATTGTTATTGGTAATGATCAAAGTATTGATGTTAAGAGATTGACTATTTCTGATGTTTATGCATCTGTTTCATATTACTTAAACTTATTACATGGTGTTGGTAATTATGATGAAATTGACCATTTAGGAAATAGACGTATTCGTCAAGTTGGAGAACTTTTACAAAATCAATTTAGAATTGGTGTTTCTCGTATGGAGAGAGTAATTCGTGAGCGTATGACTACGCAGGAAATGGAAGAGGTTACTCCTAAGACATTAATCAATATTCGTCCAGTTACTGCTGCTATGAAAGAGTTCTTTGGTAGTTCTCAATTATCTCAATTTATGGATCAAACAAATCCTATTGCAGAACTTACTAATAAGCGTCGTTTATCAGCTTTAGGACCAGGTGGATTATCTCGTGATCGTGCAGGTGTTGAAGTTCGTGACGTTAACGCTTCTCACTATGGTCGTATTTGTCCAATTGAATCTCCTGAAGGACCAAATATCGGACTTATTACATCCTTAGCAAGTTATGCTAAAATCGATGAATATGGATTTATTATGACTCCATATCGTAAGGTTGTCGATAAACAAATTACTGATGAAGTTGTTTACTTAACAGCAGATGAAGAGTTAGATTATATTATTTCTCAGTCTACTGTAGGAACTAATGAAGATAATGTAATTACGGATGATATGGTTAATGCTCGTTTCCGTGGTGAAAACATTTTAGCAAAACCAGAACAGGTGGATTATATCGATGTTAGTCCACAACAAGTTGTTTCTATTACAACAAGCTGTATTCCATTCTTGGAGCATGATGATGCTACTCGTGCATTAATGGGAGCTAACATGCAACGTCAAGCAATGCCTTTAATTAAGACAGAAGCTCCACTTGTTGGTACTGGTGTTGAGTTTATTGCAGCAAAAGATTCTGGTGTTGAAATCATTTGTAAGGCAGATGGTATTGTTGATTATGTAGATGCTAGAAAGATTGTAGTTAAGACTGCTAATGGTAAAGATACTTACCGTTTAGCTAACTTTGAACTTGCTAACTCAAGTATTTGTTCTCATCAAAGACCAATTGTTCATGTTGGTGACAAAGTTAAAGCTGGTGTAACCATTTTAGCAGATGGAAATTCTACTGATAAAGGTGAACTTGCTTTAGGTAAGAATATGACCGTTGCATTCATGACATTTAATGGTTATAACTATGAGGATGCTGTTATATTAAATGAAAATTTAGTTAAAGATGATAAATATACTTCACTTCATCTTGAGGATTATGAAATGCAATGTCGTGAAACTAAATTAGGACCTGAAGAGATTACTCGTGATATTCCTAATGTTAGTGAAGAAGCACGTCGTAACTTAGATGAGAATGGTATTATTACTATTGGTACAGAAGTAAAAGAAGGAGATATCTTAGTTGGTAAAGTAACTCCTAAGGGTATGGCAGAACTTACTTCTGAAGAAAAATTATTACATGCAATATTTGGAGAGAAAACTCGTGAAGTTCGTGATACTTCTTTACGTGTTCCACATGGTGGAGATGGTATTGTTCATGATATTAAGATTTATTCTCGTAAAGATAATGATGAATTACCAGCTGGTGTTAGTAAAGTGATTCGTGTATATATTATTCAAAAACGTAAGATTCAAGTTGGAGATAAGATGTCTGGACGTCATGGTAACAAGGGTGTTATTTCACTTATCTTACCTCAAGAAGATATGCCATATATGCCAGATGGTACTCCAGTTGATATTATGTTAAATCCACAAGGTGTTCCATCTCGTATGAACTTAGGACAAATCCTTGAAATTCACATGGGTATGGCTGCTAAGAAATTAGGTGTTCATATTGCTACTCCAGTATTCGATGGTGCTCATATTTCTGATATTGAAGAGATGATGGCAGAAGCTGGAATGGATTCTGATGGAAAAACAATTCTTTATGATGGTCGTACTGGTGAGCCATTTGATAATCGTATTGCTGTTGGTGTTATGTATATGATTAAATTACATCACATGGTTGATGATAAACTTCATGCACGTTCTACTGGACCTTATTCTTTAGTTACTCAACAACCGCTTGGTGGTAAAGCACAATTTGGTGGACAAAGATTTGGAGAAATGGAAGTTTGGGCATTGTATGCTTATGGTGCTGCTCATACATTACAAGAAATCTTGACAGTTAAGTCTGATGATGTTGTTGGACGTGTTAAAGTATATGAATCAATTATTAAAGGTCAAGAAATTAATCAAGCTGGTGTACCAGAGTCATTTAGAGTACTTATGAAAGAATTCCAGGCTTTAGGACTTGATATTTCTATTATTGATGATGAGGGTAGAACTTTAGAATTAAAAGAAATAGAAGAAGCTGAAGATCATGAAGATACTAAATTAAATATGGATGAAGTTGAAAAATCACCTGCTGTTCCTGTTATGGATGAGGATAGTAGTGAAGATGACTATGAAGACGAAGATGATGAAGAGTTTGAAGAAGAAATGGAAAATGATTTGGAACTAGATGAAGAATTTGAGGAAGGAGCTGATCTTTAATGATAGAAGTAAATAAGTTTGATGCATTAAAAATTGGAATCGCTTCACCTGAAAAAATTCGTGAATGGTCTTATGGAGAAGTAAAAAAACCGGAAACTATTAATTATCGTACTCTTCGTCCAGAGCGTGACGGATTATTCTGTGAAAAGATTTTCGGACCTACAAAAGATTTTGAGTGTGCTTGTGGAAAGTACAAAAGAGTTCGTTATAAAAATATTGTGTGTGATCGTTGTGGAGTTGAAGTAACTCGTTCTAAAGTGCGTCGTGAACGTATGGGGCATATTGAGTTAGCAACTCCTGTATCTCACATCTGGTTCTTCAAGGGTGTTCCATCTCGTATGGGATTAGTTCTTGATATGAGTCCAAGAGATTTGGAAGAGGTATTATACTTTGTTAGTTATGTAGTAATTGATAAAGGAAATACTCCTCTTGAAAATAAGCAAACTTTATCAGAAAAAGAATATCGTGCTTATTATGAAAAATACGGTACTGGTTTTAAAGTAGGCATGGGTGCTGAGGCTATTAAAGAATTACTTAAGAAAGTTGATTTAAAAGCTGAAATTGATACGATTGAAAAAGAATTAGAAAATGCTCAAGGTCAAAAGAGAACGCGTTTACTTAAGAGACTTGATGTATTAGATGCATTTTATCATTCTGGAAATAAACCTGAGTGGATGATTATGGATTGTATTCCAGTTATTCCACCAGAATTACGTCCAATGATTCAACTTGATGGTGGTCGTTTTGCTACTAGTGATTTAAACGATTTATATCGTCGTGTTATTAATCGTAATAATCGTTTAAAGAAACTTATTGATTTAGGTGCTCCTGGTATCATTATTCAAAATGAAAAACGTATGTTACAAGAAGCTGTTGATGCTTTATTTGATAATGGACGTCGTGGTAGAAGTGTTACTGGAGCAGGTAATAGACCATTAAAATCAATTTCATCTATGTTAAAAGGTAAACAAGGTCGTTTCCGTCAAAACTTGTTAGGAAAACGTGTTGATTACTCTGGTCGTTCTGTTATTGTTGTCGGACCAAGTCTTAAGATGTATCAATGTGGTATTCCTAAAGAAATGGCACTTGAATTATTTAAACCACATGTTATTCATGGATTAGTAAGCAAAGATATTGCTCATAATATTAAAGCTGCTAAAAGATTAATTGATAATCAAGATCCTGTTGTTTGGGATATTGTTGAAGAAGTAATTAAAGAGCATCCAGTATTATTAAACCGTGCTCCTACATTACACCGTTTAGGTATTCAAGCGTTTGAACCTATCTTAGTTGGTGGTAAAGCAATTCGTTTGCATCCATTAGTTTGTCCTGCATTTAATGCAGACTTCGATGGTGATCAGATGGCTGTACACGTTCCGCTTTCTGAGGAAGCTCAGGCAGAAGCTAGAATTTTAATGTTAGGTTCTGGAAACATCTTAAAACCTTCTGATGGAAAACCTATCGTTACTCCTGCACAAGATATGGTATTAGGTAACTATTATATTACTATGGAAAAAGCTGGAGAAGATGGTGAAGGTCGTGTATTCAAAAATGCTAATGAAGCGTTAATGGCATACGAAAGACGTGAAATTACTCTTCATACTCGTATTGCTGTTCCAGTAGATTCTTTTAAACATAAATTATTTACTGAAAATCAAAAAGGTAAATATTTAGTAACTACTGTTGGTAAAATTAAGTTTAATGAAATCTTACCTGATTCATTTGCTTATATCAATGAACCAAGTGATGATAATATTCAAAATATTACACCTAATAAGTATTTCTTAGAGAAAGGTACTGATATTAAAGCTGCTATTAAAGATATGCCATTAGTTAAACCTTTTGCTAAAGGTACTTTAGAGAAAATTATTGATCAAGTATTCAAACGTTATAAAACAACAGAAACTTCTACTATGCTTGATAGCTTAAAAGATTTAGGATTTAAGTATTCTACAATTGCTGGTATTACTATTAGTATGGCTGATGTTGTTACAAGTAATGATAAAGATAGAATTGTTGGTGAGAGCCAAAAATTAGTTGATAAGATTAATAAACAATATAAACGTGGTCTTATTACTGAAGAAGAAAGATTTAATAAAGTTATTGAGACTTGGAATGAAGCTAAAGATCAAGTTCAAGCTGAACTTGAAGAAATAGCTAATAAAGAAGTAGATAATCCTATCTTTATGATGATGCATTCTAAAGCTCGTGGTAACATTTCAAACTTTACACAAATTGCTGGTATGCGTGGTATCATGGCTAAGCCAGATGGATCTTCTGTTGAAATCCCAGTTCTTTCAAACTTTAAAGAAGGTCTTTCCGTTGCTGAGTTCTTCTTATCTACTCATGGTGCTCGTAAAGGTAGTGCCGATACAGCATTAAAGACAGCAGATTCTGGATACTTAACTCGTCGTTTAGTTGATGTTAGTCAAGATATGATTGTTCGTGAAGAAGATTGTGGAACAGATCAAGGTGTTGTTGTTCGTGACTTCATCAATGAAAAAACAGGTGCAGTTATTGAAAGTTTACGCGATCGTATTGTTGGACGTTTTGCTAACAAGAAGATTATTCATCCTGAAACTAAAGAAGTTATCGTTGATAAGTTAGAGATGATTACTGAAAGTCTTGCAGATAAAATTATTGATGCTGGTATTACTGAAGTTGAGATACGTACCGTATTGACATGTAATACAGTTAATGGTGTATGTCAAAAATGTTATGGTCGTAACTTAGCTACTGGTAACTTAGTTGAAATTGGTGAAGCTGTTGGTGTTATGGCCGCTCAGTCTATCGGTGAACCTGGTACACAGCTTACTATGCGTACATTCCATACTGGTGGAGTTGCTGGTGGAGAAGATATTACTCAAGGTCTTCCTCGTGTACAAGAATTATTTGAAGCTCGTAATCCTAAAGGAAAAGCAACAATTGCCGAGATTGATGGTAAAGTTACTAACATTAAAGAAGATCATGGTAAATTTAAAATTAGCATTACTAATAAACTAGAAACTAAAGAACATGTTACTAATTATGGTGCTAAACTTTGTGTTGAAAAAGGTGATGAAGTTGTTTGTGGAGATAAACTTACTGAAGGAGCAATTAGTCCTAAAGAATTGTTAGCTGTTACTGATCCACTTACTACTCAAGAATATATTTTAAAAGAAGTTCAACATACTTATCGTTCACAAGGTGTTGATATTGCTGATAAACACGTTGAAATTATTGCTCGTCGTATGATTAGTAAGATTCGTATTGTTGAAGGTGGCGATACTAATCTATTACCTGGTTCTCTTGTTAATTTCCGTGAGTTTACTGATAGTAATAAAGAAGCTGTTATTAAAGGTAAAAAACCAGCTCTTGGTAAGCCAATTCTTCTTGGTATTACTAAGGCTGCACTTGAAACTGATTCCTTCTTATCTGCTGCATCATTCCAGGAGACAACTCGTATCTTAACTGATGCTGCTATTAAAGGTAAAGTTGATCCATTAGCAGGTCTTAAAGAAAATGTTATTATTGGTAAATTAATTCCAGCTGGTACTGGTAGTAAAGTTTATCGTAATGTAGATTATGATTTAGCTTCTCAATTTATCGATGAAGAACCATTAGACAAATTAGAAGATGAATTTATGGAGTAGTGTTGACTACTTCTTTTTTTTATTTTATTCTAGGTATAGGTGAGAAGTATGAGAAAGTATTTTTTTATTTGTTTATTATTATTTTTTCTTTTTCCGTTTTCAGTGAAAGCTTTGGTTTATTATGATTCTTCTAAGTCATATTCTTTTGATAGTGGTGAAATTCAGAATGCTATTTCTGAAATGCAACAGGAACAATCTGTACAAAATGTATCTCCTAAAGGTAATAAATTAGTAGATATTGTGATTTTTGCTGGTCAGTCTAATATGGTTGGTAAAGATAATTCAGGTAGAAATACTATTTCTTCTATTACTAATTCTGGTTTTGAGATGCGATTTAATTCTAAACAGCAAGCAGTCGGAGTTAAATATTTAAGTGATTCTACTGATTTACAATCATCATTAATTCCTGCTTTTGCTAATGCTTATTATAATAATACAGGAGTTCCTATTATTGCTGTTCAAACGGCAGTATCTGGTTCTAAGATTAGTTCTTGGCAGAAGAATGGTAAAAATTATAAAAATGCTGTAGCTAAGATGAAATCTGCCATTTCTTATGTTAAGAGTCATTCTGAAAATTTTAATTTACGAAATATTTATTTTGTCTGGTATCAGGGAGAGAGTGATACACCTAATTTAGCCTATGAAAATAATCTTCGTAAATTATTTCAGAATACTAAAGAAGCTGGTGTTGACCAAAATTTCTTGATTCGCATTGGTCATTTATATCATACAACTGGTACTTCTAATGATTCTTTAGAAAAACAAAAGTTTAATCGATATACTAATATGATTAAATTGCAAACAGAGTTTACAAGAAAGAATGATTTAGCTATTTTAGTTTCTACTAAAGCTGCACTCCTTTCTTTAGAGAAAAATCCTAGTGTTGCTGCTGACGATTCTTTGAATCAAATTTCTGATATGATGATTGATCAAGTTCATTTTTCTCAGATGGCTTTAAATATTATTGGTTCTGAAGCTGGAAAGAATGTAGCATCTTATGTAAATATGGCACAACCACCTATGATAAAAGATATTGAATATGCCAATGGTTCTTATGACTTTTATTATACGGGTTATGATTCTTCTCTTTCTTTTACCGAAGAACAAAAAGATTTCTTTTATGATAAGTCTAGAGAGTTTGTTCGAGAAGGTAATCGGAGCGGTTTATTACAATACGGAATTTTGAGTAAGTATAAAGCATATCAATTACAAACGGTTTATTATCCTTCTTATAAATATAATGGAACGACTATTATGTATATGGGAAAAAATAATAAGAACGATTTTAAAAAAGGAAATTATCTTGGCTTTGATTGTAGTGACTTTGTTTCTTTTATTTATCATTATATTTTTGGACTTCCTTTTGATTATGCTAAAATAGTAGACGGTCAGGTAGTTAATCATAATCCTTGGTCTACTAGTCAATATTTGAGTCAGCCTCAAAGTCCTAAATATGGTACTAATTACTTTATCAATACTTTTAAATATGTTGGTGAATTAAAAAGTACCAAGAAAAAATATACTCTTTATGACGCAAAACGAAACTTTAAACTTAGTACAGGAGATTTAATTATTGGTAAAAATAGTGATACTGATGCTCATATCGTAATTTACATAGGCAAAGTAAAGAAAAATAAAAAAGATTTAGTATTAAACTCAACTTCAGTCGCTGAACATAATATTAAAGTTGATGGCAAAAAATATCATATTGATTATGCATATTTAACCAAAGATAATTTTGATAATGCTAAAAACTTTAGTCACACTTATAAAAATATTACTGTATTGCGATTAAATAATGGTATTATGCCTGATAATTTTATCGGTAATGATTATACTGTTGATTTTTCTAAGTTAAATAATAATATTCCGGCATATCAGTTTATTCCTAAATATATTGATAACACTGTTGTATCTGATGATTTATCTTGGACAATGCATTATTAGTCATTGTTGTCAGTTAAAGGATTTCTAATATATAAATTGAAAAATTAAGTGTCCGAAACGGACATAAAAAAAGACACATAGAATTACCTATGATACAATGTAAGTGC
>CALVVW010000023.1 GCA_944364005.1 uncultured Bacilli bacterium
CTATATGATACTTAATTAAATTAATAACATTCTTCTTTTTCATTTTATATCATCCTTTCATCATTATTATTTTATCATTATGGGACAAAAATATCAATGTTTGGGACAAATGTTTTTGGATTTATTGAAAAATTTTATAATTTATTATATAATCATATATAGAAAGAGAACATAGTTCGTAACTTGTATGGTATCTGCTCCATATGAAATACAAGAACTAGTCAACGACTGGTTCTTTTTTATTTCTCCCATAGTTAGCTTAGAAGAAAACAGTCTCCTATTTCTATAAAAAACCATTACTTCTATAATATTATCTGAAATATTATACCATTTTACTTGAACTAGATTTCTACAAATCTCATACCTAGGATTATAATTAAGATTATGTAACATAGATTGTAATGTTAATAAAGATATATACAATGATGCAAATTCTTCTTTCGTTATTCAAATAAAATCTTCAACAATATCATATATAATAACATCAACCTCATATTCAGATTTAGTTCCTTTATTCATATGTCAACTATTTTTATCAAGTTTTCAAATTTGAATTTTAAAGACGCAAATTCCATATAAATAAAAAATAGACTGCACAATCGCAGTCCTTTAAAATTAGGCTCTTAAAAATATGAAGATAAATTAAATTTTATGCCTAACTAACCATCACTGAATTGACACTGCCATACAAGCTTTTATATAGATGGAGAATCTTCAACCTCATTACAAGAACTTATTATCACATAATTAATTTACTATTTCTAATTGGTTATCTATAAAATAAAAATAATCAAAATCACCATTATTAGGTATATCAATTAATTTTGTTAACTTATCATTTTTAAACACAAATAATTCTTTATTATCTTTTTCTACAATATAATAATCAAATTTATTATTCTTAATCAACATAAAAGATACTAATGTTTTAGAACTACCTTTTCCACCATTTGAAGTATAATTTTCTATATATCCATCATGCAATTGTTCCACTATTTTTTTCATAACATTTTTATCATTTTTAGATAAAGTAATTGAATTATTTGTCCAATTTGAATAAAATAATTTGTATTTATCTCCTATAGATACATTAATATACTGATCATTATTCTTTATACCAAAATTTCCATCAGGAGAATAACGTAAATCTACAAAATAATAATTGGTATTTTTATCTTCATAAATACTTAAGTCATTCAAATTTTGATTAAAGTAATAACTAATTTGATTTGAGGTAAAAACAAAACAAGTTTTATTGTTTTTTATTAAATAGTATTCATATTCATCATGAAATAAATTTTCAATTCCTCTGTATGCAAAGCGCATTAATAAATAAGAAGTATTACTTTCTTCTTTTAAATTTTCAACGTTATGTTTATATAGTTTTTGCTGGCCTAAAACAACCATTAGCAAAATTACAAAAACAGCAACAAAATATATGAACGCTTTTTTAAATCCTAAAATACCTCTAACAATTGCTAATCTTTTTTTGAAATAAATAATACTTAATATAATACCTGAAATGATTGCAAATACTATATGCATTATAATTGCTATATAATTATAATGCAATAATTCTAATGTTTGTAGTCCAAATTCTTTATTTGCAAAAATTACTGGTGATAATAATATTAATAGAATAATACTAATAATTGATAAAAATTCTACCAGTATCAATATTTTCCAATATTTTGTATTTTTTGTTTTAAATGACTTCACAAATAGTAATATTTCAACACTAAAAAACAATAAAAAATAAATAAATATTACCACTAAATACCCTCTCCTTAAATTAACTAATTAAATTATACTATAAATTACAAAATAATGACCATACTTCCATGAAGAAATATGAAAAATGCCATATAATGATTTTAGAAATAATCATCAAAATTCATAAACTATAACATAATCACTTCATATATAAATACAAGAACAACAACTAGTTCTTTTTTTATATCTCCCGTAAAGCTAAAAATACAAAGAATTTACTAAAAAAGGGATTTTAACAAAATAAAATAATTTTACCTCATTAAAGCCAACTCATTTTTTGCCATGGCAATATCATACATGAAAATTAGTATAATTTAAGTTTATAAAAGTCTCCTTAACTTCTCTACTATTTTTCCATAATTAGGATCAGAACTTAATTCATCGATATTAATCCATTTATAATTAGATAGTTCTGTTCCATCTACTTTTACATTTAATATTTTATCAATAATAAATAAATATCTAAAATCAAAATGATAATGTTGTGGTAAATTCAATCTTTCGTTATAACTTATAAGATGTGTATCTATATCGACGGGAACTAATTCATTTCTGGCTATATTAACTTCTTCAAAATCCATTAATCCTGTTTCTTCTTTTACCTCTCTAATGGCAGCTACTAACGGATTAGCATCACATAAATCAATGTGTCCGCCTGGATAGGTATACATTTTCATATCGTTATGATACATAACCAAAAACTTTTTATCATTCTTAGAATAAACAAAACCACTTGCAACTATATGTCCGTTAAAGTTATTCCAATCTATTATTTGCTTATCATCAAAATTATTTAAAAAATTTACTAGTTTTGCTTGCCTTTGTTTTTCCTCCGGAAAAAGTAGTAAATATTGATTTATTATAGTTAATATAGAATCTTTCATAGAATCCTCCAAATAATACATAAATATTATATCATATTTATTAAATAATCGTCCCATATAAAAAAACTACGCACCTTTACAGTGCATAAGTTAGTATTTTATATAAAATAATGATTACACCATCTAATAAAAATAAGCAAATCAATCAGTTAAAATAGTAAGAACCATTGAACAACTATAAAAAGAGCAAAAAAACAATCTTAAACGAATTAATTTCTATATCCTAGTTAACAAAACTACTCTGACATACCTTCTATGATAGGAATTCCTTATCTCTTCTAGAATAAAATACTATATCTATATCTATATCATTATCAAATATTTAAAAATCTAATTCAGATTCATTTGCTAAAAGAACTCTACAAACATAGTATAATTTATTACCATTTCATCTTCTTCATTTAATTCTGGTAATATTACGGGACATAATGTTTTACTCTTTTCAATTATCATTAGCTCTTACCTTCTTTATCATTTTTCTTTTATTATAATCAAATTTCAAAGAATACTCTTCTATATTACCAAATAATATCTGACATCGTGATATAAAAACATCCTCATTGTCAGCTTTTAGATATATATTAATTTTAGTGGCTTTTTCTCCATAATTTTTTTAAAATTTTAATATCATTTGCAAAATATAACCTTAATAACTCATTTTGTGTCATAGCAATAATTGGTACACTAAATTCTTCTATATTTTCAAGTTGCTTTTTTAATGTAAATAATTCTGTTACAAGTTTTCTCCATTTAAGAGGATTGATATTTATTAACATTTTTTTATAAGTATTTATCGTTGCAAATGCATTAGATACAATTTTAATTTTTATATTATTTTTAATTGCATACTTTATGATATGATTAGATAAATCTGGTTATGTTGCCAGTTCATTTGTCATGATAAAAATTGTATCAATACCAAATTCTTTTTTCCCCGTAGAACTTGAAATTACAAACACAACAAAAAATGGTATTCATAATATTACCCTTTTTATATATTTTTAACTAATGTTTTCTTTAAAATTCTTTCTCCATTTTTAGCACCAGTTCCTAAAGCAGATATTTCAACTTTTGTTTCTCTTTCTAACCAGTCAAAGTATTCTCTTAAATATCTATTAAAATAATAATCCTCGAAATTACCACGAACACCTTTAAAATCTAATCCTAAATGTTGAAAAAAATTTAAATATAAACTAGATGGAGTATTGATTTGACAATTTGTTTTTAATTTTTTTATATCTAAATCAAATACTCTTCTCTCCATTTTTGTTACTGTCGTTTGTTCAGACTGATCAAATATAGTATTAGGCGAAAAATCACTATCTACCATTGGAAGTTCAATTAACTTTGTTTCATATTCAGATAATCCCTTAGATTTATACATTAATCGTTCTAATTCTAATGCTTCAAGTAATGTTATAGTCTCTAATTTCTTTGATTTATAATTTTCTACAAAGACTTGTTTTAAATATATTGGAGGGCAATGGCTGATAATTTTCTTTAATCTTTTAATATTTAAATGACTAGGAAAACATTCAACATCACCATGACAAGGATAACATCCATACATTGATGCAAGATTAATTTGCGTCCAAGTTAATTCTTCACCTTTACCATAATTTCCTGAATAAATAAATTCCCCAGATTTTGTTATATTACTTATTCTTATGGGAAAAGGTCTTATCACCATAATTGTTTGTAATAATCTCTCTGCAGAAATTCCAGAATCTGCAAGTAGTTGCATAGTAGAAACTTCTCTACAAACGGTATTAGGATAATGCCCACTATGATTAATATCTAAATCACAACCTTGTGAACCTTCTAATATTACATATTCTAAAGGATTTTCAAGATGTTCATATAATCTTTCATGCCATTCATCATTTGAACAAACAATAGCATTTTTAAAGGTCTTAAAAAACTCTAATTTTTTATCTTTAAGATTTTTTTCACATGTAACAGCATTACAACCTTTAAATGTTGAACCACTCTTAATATGTTCCTTTTCATATTGTTTATGTCTCTCTTCAATTAAAGGAACCATTTCATGAACGTAAATTTTTCTATCTCCTAGATATTTACTAGCTTGTTTATATTCATTTTTAAATACTTCCATATCAATAGCAGAACCTGGTCCTATAAATAACTCTGTATTAGGATTAACTGATGATACTGGTATATTTCTAAAAACAGTAGCATTACCATTTTCATCTACAAAAGTATGACCTGCATTTGGCATACAATTAGTAACAGAAGCGCCTAGATTAATTGATTTATCTGTTGCTATTTCCCCTACCACTTTAGCTTTACCACAACTGCCAGCTGCTCCATCTATTACTGATATAACATTTTTAACCATAACATCCCTCTAAATAAATTTTACTTTAAATCATTAATAACACCATTGATTAAATTTAAATCTGATGGAATAATCCATTTTACATTTGCCATTTTAAATAATACTAAAGGTATAATGGCACCACTTCTTGCACCATCCATCCATTTAGGATTATTAGGCATTAACTCATATAATTCATCAAGGGAAATATCATAAAATACCTTTTCAGTACCTTTAATATAATCTTCTAAACTAAGCATATATTTATGAATATTATCGTCAAATAAAGTATTATCTACTAAATTAAATCCAGTTAACAATTCAAATCTTTCTTCACCACCAGTAAATATTGCACAATCATAATCTTTATCTAATTCAATATTAGATAATTTTTCTCTAACAAATTTTTCCATCTCTTCTACAGTATCACCACTATATTTATCATTAACTTTATCAAAGTTATTTAATAAATCAGCAACACCAATAGTTAAGTTTTTTGTATCAGTTATTTTATCTCCAACAAAAGTTACTAATTCAGTAGTTTTACCACCCATGTTAATAATTAAGACTTTCTTATTATTATAATCGTTTTCCATAGCTTTGGCTAAATAATAATTTTCAATACCATGACTAATAATATTGAAATGTAAATCAAATTTTTCATTAAATAACTTAACTAAATCTTGTTTTCTTTCCTGTGTTAAATTTCTAAATATACCAGTAACAAAAATATTTGTATTATAATACTTTAAATCATATTTAACCTTTATTTCTTCGAAATAATCACATAGTTCTTTTAAATTATTTTGACTAATACCCTTGAAGGCATCAAAGTCATTTTTAAAATAAATAGAATGTTCTTCTATAAGTTTTAAAGTATCTTCATAACAATATACTTTAATTGTTGATGAACCAAGATCAATATAATAATTATGCATAATTCTCACTCCTACCTCTTATTTTAACACAAATTCAAAATAACTTAGATTTTATTTCATTGTTGAGCTACCACCACTTTTCACTTCCATAAACACAAAAGATTTACCGCCATCATTTTCCCAATATTTTTCTTGCTGGTAAATAGACTTTGCCATTCTTTGCTCAAATATTTGCTGACTTTGCATAGAAGCATCAGCAAAACTTAAATGATATTGATACATAAATTCAGAAGTTTTTACATTTTTAATAGCTTGTTTTAACTCATCAGAAGCAAATGGTTGAGCAATATTATTATAATATTGATACATTACTCTATATGCACCAATTAATTGAGAATTATCAAGACCATTAAAATCAATATTTAATCTAAAAAAAGCATTTAACTCAACTAAATTGTTTTTTAACATAGTAAAGTGACCGTTAATTATTTCTTCTTCAGTTTTTCCAGATATCATTTGTTCAATTGGCCTAACTTGACTTAATAACGAAATTGAGTGTTCAAAACTTTGCTCATCTAAAAAATTATTATAAAAAGAAGATATATCAGTTCCCAATGGAATTTGTTTATGATAATATCGATTGATATCAGTATCATGAATTAAAAAAGCATTAAACCCTAATATATCCACTTCATTCTTAGGAGAATCAATAGTAGGATCACAATGCAAACAATGATTAAATCCATCTTTATCTTGCACAATAACTTCAAAATTCCCATGTGAACCTATAGAATTTTTATTTTCATCAAAAGTAGCTGACCTCTTATATAAAAAAGGAATATGATACGATTCACATAAAAAATTCATTAACTGACAATAACCTTGACAAACTCCTTTATTTGTTATTAAAGCACCAATAATATCATGACTAGTATCCTGTTCAGCATAAACTCTATCAGCAACAAATTCATAAATCGCAACAAATAATTCCAAATTATTTAATTTTCTAGACACATTATCCTCATATATTACCATATTATTTAATTTATCGAAAAAACTCTTAATTTGTATAGCTGCTTTTAACAATTCTTCATCTGTATATGGAATATTAGTAGCATTATATCTAGTATAAGTCATCAATAATTTCTTTTTAATTTTTTCTAATTCAAATTGATTATTTAATTGTTCCATTTAAAATCACCCGTACTTCATATCTATATTAACAAATAATAAAAAATTAATATTTTCTCATCAATTTTTATCTTTAATTATATAAAACTTTTAAAAATTATCCGGCTCCGAATCTATATTCATACTTTTTTAAAAAGAAGCTTCTAATATTATAACTAAAATGACCATTAGCAATTTTTCTAAATTAAGCTCACTATTTACTAAAACAACAAAAAGAGAAAATAAAAATAAAAGTCATCCTACTAAAATACAATTCAAATTATTTTATCATATTCTACTATTATCCTCTAACTGTGTCAACGATGAAATTCTTTTGATAATCATATCTTATCATTTCTTAAAAATATCAATCTATAATATAAAATATTCCTTAGAAAAAGAACCAATTATAATTAATCAAAAGATTTAAAGTCAACTCTCATGGAAATTTAATACATAATATGATATAATATAGTCTCTATAAGAACTATTACCCCAAAAAACTAAAACAACATTACTAATAAAAGAAAGCAGATGATTATATGAAAATAAAAAGAAATGATAATTCAATCATAAAAAAAAGAAAAATAAATTTTAATAATATAGAAACATATGATGAAGTTAAAGTAAAACAAGCTATTGAATATTTAAACAATGAAATTACAAATAGTATAGTATCAAATTTTGATAACATTGCTTACATATTGCAAAAAAATGACAAACCAGTAAAATTTACAACTTATAATAAAAACACAGGTTGTATTAGTTCTTGTAAAAGACTAAAGAAAAAACTTAGTAAAATTGGCTTAAAAACTTATTTTATTAGCTGCAAGGCAACTGATTTTTCGAATCAAGCTGGCAATGAATTAGTAAAAGAAGCTCATGTATTTTTACTTTACCCTTCATTAAAGAATGAAAAACTTTATTTTACAATTTTTGATCCAGGTTTTCGAGTTACAAATACGATATCATTCTATGATGGTGAAAATTCTTTGAAATATTCCTATTTATCACAAGGAACAATGAGTGTAAAATTCGCTCCAAACAATATAGACTACCCTTATGAATTAATAACTAATAAAAGAATAAACTACAAACATGAAATCATAGATGCTAATGTTCACTGGAATTTCAATCCGTATTATGAAACAGTAAACATTGATGAATATAACGAAAAACTATATTGTGCAATGTTTTCATTAAAACTAATGAATTATCCTAATGATTTAAATAAATATTTGTGCATTCGCTCAAAAATATTAGAAAAAACAATAGAAATATATACCATTAATAAATGTAAAACATATTCTTTTAAACAATTAATAAATCTAAATCAACAAGAAATTAAAAATTTATTTAATGACTATTTTTCACAAGCCGAAATACCAAGAAAAGAATTAAATAAATTTGTGCAAAATATTTTTTTATTAATACACAATGCAGACACCTATATAAACCAAGTAATTAATCCTTGTGTTATAAAAGAATACAATCCTGAATATAAATGGAACAAATAGAGTTTTTCAAATGTTTAAAAAGTATCCTCTCATTAAAAAAAGGATACTTTTATATTGAGCTAACAAATACTATTTTCTTATCTGATATAAACAAATATCTAAAATGTCTAATTTTCTAAGATCCAGGATTGAAAATATTTGATTTTTGTATGACAATATTCACAATATCCCTTAGTAACATCAATAGAAGCACCACAATTATGACATTTAATAATATTTACACCTTCCCTTAACTTTAAGATATCATCATTAATTCTTTTTAATGTATAAAGTTCATCAACAAACTTTGAAGTTATTTTATTATTTTCAAAAGTCACAATTCTAACATTTGCTTTAACATTAACAAACAAATTACCATCTTTAATATATTCTTGAAATTCTATAAAATCAATAATGTCATAATCAATAATATTAGTAGATTCATAATATTTATTTCTGATCTCATAATTGAAATTATTAAAAAACGTTTTTTTATCAATTTTACTTCTATTCCAAAAATCAATTTGTTTTTGATTTTGTTTATCCTTATATTTTTTTATAGGTCCTAATATAACATAACCATCCACAATATAAAAGAAATAATATAAGATTAATGCTAATATAATTCCATATATAAATATTTTAGAAATATCATATACATTAAAGGTCCTAGAAGTAAATTTAATAAAAACAAAAGCTAATAATAAACTAATAAGCAAGTCAACAACAGCAGTAATAACTCTATAAACATTATTTTTAAGAATTAAATCGTAATGATATTTTCCACCTAAATCTTTATCTGTATAATCAATATTATAATATGTCTTACAATAAGGACAGCCATCTATAAATTCTTTTAATTTTGCATGCATTCCACAATTAGGACATGTATAATCCTGTTCTTGTTGGCCTTCCGAAATAAATGTATATTCTATCCTAGAATCAAATAATTTCTCAATATGTATTAATTTATGATTAACATAATATTGCTTTTCACATCTAATTCCATTTTTTATATCATCATTATGGCTATTATCTGTATTTCGTTCTAAAATTTTGTTTCCAACAATATATTTAGTTTTAATATTAATATTAAACTTCTGTAACTTTTTTAAGTGTAAATTATCTGAAATTAATGGCATAGTATCATATCCTATCTATTGTTATTATTGTTATTATTATTGTTATTATTATTTGATGAAGAACCACCACTATAACCACTTGAAGAAGAGGGTGTATAATGTGGTATTATATTAAATAATGTATTAGATAACACAATGCCATCAATTGCAGAACTGATACATTTAGAAGTAATAATAGTAGCATTAGCAAGATTATCATCTATTACTAAAGAAATAGAATCTTTCCCCGCTCTAACTTGACCCTTAGGATTACTCTCTAAAAAATTATATATTTGTTCTAAATCTGCTTGTGATAATTCATAATACTTTGTCAAATCAATACATCTTTTTTTCCTAATTAATTCTTCATAAGTTTCTGGCTCTTTATTCATTGTTTAACTCCTTATCTATATAATAAAATTCAATATTTTGAAATGGTAAATTAATTGCTTGTATATGATAATATGCATTATTTTTTTGCTTCACATAATGATAATCTCTTAAAGCAGAAGTAGTAAAAAATAAATTATTATAATTTTCATTAGAATACATATATTTATATTCTTTAATAAGATTAGAAATATCATATTTATAAAATCCTTCTTTATCTGATTTTATATTATCTAGCACTCCTTTATAAATTTGATGCGTACAAATATGTCTTTGTTTTGTTCTATTTTCATCACCATACGTAACTAAATCACCAGTTAATAACATAATATATAAAGAATTATTTTCAGGATATTCACACACTTCATTTATTAAACTTTTCTTCATATAAATAACTATCGTTGATTTAGGTGTAAAATAAACAATATCTCTTGTTTTCTTTATTATTTGAGATTCTAAGTTATATAATTGATTATCTACTTTTAAAATAAACGAACTATCATCATAAATATATTTTAAATTTTTATCATGCACGATTAGTTCTTCAAGTAACGGATAATCATTAACAGCCTTTTTATTTGGAATGTATTTACTAATATCTTCTAATCGCATCTTAGCCACATATTCATAAACAAACTCGTCATTAAATTCATCTTTAGGATAATTTCTATCTTGATACATCACTTGTTGTAATTTACAAGTATAACTTTTATTAGATTTATAATTATTTTTAACAAAAGGACATCCTGTTTTACATAAGTATAAATATCCGCATTTTCCACATTCCTCATTAAATGATTCTTTATTATGATTTTTAAATATTTTGCTATAAGCGGTATTCATAATTTCTTCAACACTATTTTGATATATATTACCATAATAATAATCAGGATTTTTTTGACCTCTAACACAAGAATAAATATCCCCATTTTTTTCTAATAAAAAAAACTTTTCACCACAATTATCACAGTTAGAGCAATATTCTGGTCCAAATTCATCAAACCACGGACCATTTACACCATAATCCAAATCTGTTCCATCAAATTCTTGATGCATTCTGTTATAAAACTCTACTTGCTCATCTTCACTCATATGATGAAGAATACCATTAGAATTATAATCAAAACCAATCATAAAATTAAAATCATTCATATCTAGACATGTATTTTTATGTAAATATTTTATATCTTCAATAATTTCATCTATATGATTATAATGCTCTTTAAAAATTGTAGAAGATACTTTCTTTTTATTAGGAATATCTTCAAGTAATTTTATATTTTTAAATATTTTCTCTAAAGTTTTTTGATTTCCTTTCGTTATTCTATATTCATCATGAAGTGACAATGGTAAATCTAAACTTCCTGATATAGAAACATTAAATTCTCGAATAGTATCAATATGTTTATCTATACTATATAAATTTGTTTTGATATGTGGTCTTCCTATTTTAAAACCAGCATTCATAATAAGTTCTTTATTTTGTTCATAATAGTCACTAATATATCTTATTAAATCATAAAAATCATCATGTGATAAAGTAGTTACCTCTCCTCCATGTAAGGATATATTAAAAGGAATTACATTGGAACTCTTCATCTTGTCTATAGCATATTTTAAAGTATCAAGAGCTTTCATGTTATGATATTCATCTTTAGTATTATCCTCTAGATAACAATATCTACAAGCCATATTACAAGCCATGGTTGGAACATATAATAAATGTATGAATTTATTTACTTTCACTTCATTTCCCCCTAATAGTTTGAATTATAATATTCATCATATAAATCAAAATAATTGATTGATGTAGGACTTTCTTTAAATGCCCGTTCATTAACATATACATCACTTGGAATAGTTATGCTATATAAACTCGTACATTGTCTAAAAGCAGATGAGCCTATTTCTCTTAATTTACTATTTTCTGTAAATAATACTTCAGATAATAATGTATCCCCATAAAAAGCATGACCACCAATTCTAGTAACCCTATCTGGAATTTCAATGCTCCTTAATGACGTACAATATTCAAAAGAATCTCCTCTAATTTCCGTTAAATTTTCTGATAATTTTATTTTAGATAAAGAAGATGCACCATAAAAAACCTCTCCTCCCATATATGTTAATGTATCAGGCAATTCTATACTAGTAATAGATGAACAATTATAAAAAGCTCCACCACCTAAATATTCTAAATTTATTGGAATATTAACACTTCTCAAACTACTATCATTTTTAAAAGCTTGACCTCTAATTTCGGTAATTGTATTAGGAAGCGTTACGCTTTCTAAAAAAGGCATGTTTGAAAATGTATTTCCCCTAAGACTAACTACCTTTTGACCATTATATTTTGCAGGAATAGAAGCTGTTTTGAAATTAGTTAAACCAAATGTATAAAACCTAACTGCATATCCACCTTCTACTTTTTCATACATAATTCTAGGGTTAATAAAAATAATCAGAGGTAATATGCAAGCAATGATAATAGATAGTATTCTTAACACTTTCAAATTATCAGATATAAATGAATTTTTAACATTCATAACTATATTTGATATTTTCTCACTTGGTCTTGCTTTTACTTCTTTTTTTAGATAGCTCATTAAATTATATTTTATTGTAATTCTAAAAAAGCAAAACAAAATAATAAATCCAACAACATAAGTATATATTGGAAAATGAAAAAATATTAAAGAAATATAGACAAAAACCAATACAGAAAAAATGATAGTTAATATATTTTTTCTTTTTAAAATATCAGCAGGATATAATTTATTATTTTGTTCAATTCCATTCCGTTTTAATTCTCTATTTATAAATTCTTCTAATAATTTATCCTCAGTATTATTAAACATAGGATCAAAATCTGAATAATGAACTAAAACCTTAGATGCTGCTGCAGTAGATACTTTATTTTGAACAACAGATACACCACAGTTAGAACAAAACTTATCTCCAACATTAATTACTTCTCCACAGTTAGAACAGTGTAATATATTTTCTTGATTATTTTGTGATGACATATTTTCTAATATAGTATTTACATTAAGAATATCAATTTGACCCTTATTTCTTTTTATTGTTATAAGTTTTGCGATAGGAACAATTATAAATGCCCCAATAAAAACTGCAAAAAAATCTATGAAAGCTATTTCCGTTGTAATAAAGAAATCAAAAAATAAAAGTACAATTGCTCTAATAATAAATAATGTCAAAAAAACCTTTTTATAATTATCCTTAGAAAAAATTTTTGATAAGGGAAGTAATACAAAAATAGACATATGAATAGAAACAAAAGCCTCCATAACAAGAGCAACAATGATAGGTGTAGAATTATCACCAGAGCTTGCAAACACTAACATAGGAAAGAAAAAGATACTAACCATCAATAAATATTTTTTCATATCACACCTCATACCACTCGAACTCTTAATATCATATTTAAATCATTATAACATATTTTTACAATTTTTTAAGTATTAAGTATTTAATAAAAAACATCATTCTTTAACACCTTTATGAATAAATAATATCAAAGGTACTATATTCTATTTATTACATCCAGTAGCATTCAAATATGTTTTTAAATACTCTGTCCACTCTGGAACATCTTCTTCATCAAAGAAATGAAATAAAAAATCTACAACAAATTGATGCCTACTTACCGCTTCTTTCTTTCCAGACTCTGTTAACATTAAGTTTTTTAATTTTAATATTTTATCAAACATATGACAAATAGCATTATCAGCACATTTTTCTAAAGATTTATCTTGTGTTCTACTTTCAAACGGAAAAACATTTTTATCAAAAAAGGGATTCCCGTAATTGATAACATATTCATAATCTCTTAAAATACCATGTGCACCTAATGCATCACACATATCTGCATCAGAAACAACCTTTCCTTCAATAGTTGTAGGAACACAACCCTGTAATCGCTTTCTATATCCAATATTACTAATAGCAAGACAAACTTGATCATGTATACTTTGATCAATACCACAATCATCCATAATTTTTCTAGCATTCACCAAATGTTTCGCATACTCCATACCAAACAGCTTATAATCATCTACATCATGAAGTAATGCAATCAAAGAAACAATATCTTTATCTGCCTTTTCCTGTTCAGCAAACTTTAAAGACAAATGAAAAACTCTATCAATATGTTCCATACCATGACCAGAATGGTCTTCTCCTAATAACTGACAAACATGTTCTCTAACCTTTTCTATCATCTTAACACCTCTAATAAAACTATATCAATCAAATGAATAATAAATTGCAATTTCCCTATCCTCTGGATTTCCACCATCTGATTCAATCAAATCCACATCTTGAATTCGCATATAATATACACCTAGATTATCCGGATTATTTTTATTAATAAAAATTGCACTATGATTGATTCGATAATTTTTACCAGTATCAGTTTGAATGTTACGAATAGAACCATACAATTTCTGATAGACCGTCTCTCCATAACGATACTCTCCTCCGCCTCTTTCTCCAAATGGTTCTGAATACGATACAATCTCTCCGTCAATAAAATTCAAAAACGAATGAATCTGTTCATCTAATTCCGGCTTTTGCTGAATATCAGGAGTAAACAAACTTTTCAATGTGTCCGCATCATTCTCCTGAATACACTTCAAAATAGTATTTGCCTGTTTCCTAGCAACAGCCGCGGGAGAATGGCTATTGGTAATACTACATCCTGTTAGACAAACAAAAATCAACGTAATTAAAAAAACACTAAAAATCAAACGATATCTTTTTACCATTTATAACATCACTTCCATAACGACAATTACTAATATGAAAACAACAAAGATTCCAATATTCAAATCAAACAAATCATTATCTACAACTACTTTAATAATCTTCTATAACAAAACACCAATAGCAAGACAAACTAATATTTACATCAACATCACAACCTGGTATAACATACAGTACTCAAAGCACGGAAAAACAATAAAATATTTTTCGTATTAATTAATTTATATTTATCTATATAGCCCTTCTTCTAACCAAATCTACATCTATTATACCAAACTAATATCTAACAACTCAATAAAATTAGAAATAACACACGCCAATACATCAAAATCATAATCCGTATCAATAGTAGGAACATGGATAAATATCATTTTAGTAGATAATTGATTTTGATAAATATAACTTAATCCCTCATAATATACATGATTACATAAATACGAACCCGCATCATGAGAAATAAAAAACTCTAATTGATACTTTTCTAAAAAACTTTCTAAATCATGATACAAGAAATTAGTCATCATAGTATCTTGGTTCTTATTAGCACAAAGTTCAATATATATTTGATTCACTCCTGGTTTTTGTCCGAAAGAAATAACATATGAATAACGATAAGCTAATTTCTTAATCAATTCAGATTTACTAGTATCAAAACTATTAGTTAATTCTATTTTATCCACACGTATCTGTGGATTTATCTTATTTAATAATAAACTAGATGAATTATTTTTACCACGAAAACTAGTAACTAATATATTAGAACATTTTTCCCTCTTCATTACCTAAGCACCCTCTCTGTCATAAATAAACCATGAGACTTCTTACTTTTAAAGTATTGCTATAAACTTACTATATAACACAAAAATACCATACATCAACATTTTTTAAATAAAAAAAACTATATCAAACCAAGGTTCAATATAATTTTATCTATTCAAAAACACGTTCTAACCAATTAGCTACTCCTTCTGTCCAATCTCCTCCAATACCAAATCCATGTGGATAATTATCTAAAACACGAACTTCAATATCTTTATTTAAATCCTGTAATAAATCCACCTGCGCGTTAAATTGATTATAGAAAGGATCTTCCATACCATAAACATAATAAGTAGGAGATAAATCAACATCTCGAAAGGTATCTTCATCTAAATCAGCAATAGAAAGTCTTCCGTAGAAAGAATATCCCATGATTACTGCATTTGGTGTAGAAGAAGTTCTATCGATTTTATCAGGTTGATAATTATTATCTATTGCAGTACCGTTAGTTTTTTCATTAAACTCTAATACTGCATGTCCATTAGCAATACCACCTGCCGAAAATCCAACTAACCCTATATGGTTTTCCTGAAATCCATACTCATCTGCTCTACTTCTTACATATTTTACTGCTCTAGCAATATCAATTCCTGATTCTTCTTCCGTATAAGGATCTACTCTATAATGAACTACAAACGATACATAACCAAGTCTCGCAAACTCTTTTGCAACATTAACTCCCTCTTGTATTTCAGAAGGAAACAAAAATGCTCCTCCAGGACTTACTAACATTGCTCCTTTTACTTCTGTTCCTTCTGGTACATCATAAACCGTCATAAAAGGGCGAAAATCAGGATCATCAAAATAATTACCATCATTTTCCTTATATTCTATTTCAACTGGCATATTACCTTCATCCCAAATATAAATCATATCACTACTATCCACATCTTCTCTTTGTTCTCCACTATAATAATCATAAACATTTACATCATCTTGAGAATTATTGCTAAAAACAAAACTGCACAAAATAATAATGAATAATACAAGAGATAGAACTAAAATGATAATTGTTCTTTTATTCATTAAAGCCTAAATCCTCTAACCAGTTTCTAACAGTATCTGTCTAATCACTATCCATATCTCCACCACGAATAGCAAGGCCATCTAACACAGTAGCATCACTTTCCATTTCAGCAATATCCTGATAAGTTTCACCATCTCCAGAACCTTCATGAATATTAAAGGGAATAATTATCTTACCTTTTAAATCTACATTTTTAATAAATGTTCTAATAATTTGTGGATAAGTATACCACCACATCGGATATCCAATAAAGATATTGTCATACTTAGTAACATCTGGATAATTTTTTATTTCCGGAAGAATATGTTTATCTCTTTCTTTTTTGTAAAATCTGCAAGTTCTTCATAATGACTCATATCTTTATCATAAGAAACAACAGGTTCTATTTCAAATAAATCCCCCGCCTACTACTTCCTGTATCTCTTTTGCAAACTTCTTTGTTGTTCCATAGCAACTAAAATATACGATCAATATCTTAGACGTACTATCATCTCCTTTCTTAATTATGCACACGTGTTGCTTAATTTTTACAATTAAATTATAATAAGAATAAATAGACTTTGACACCACGAATCAAAAAATATGAGAAATAATTCACACATCAAAAAAATTTGTGTAAAAGGAAATGATATTTTGCCTGATACAGACTTAAGAGTTCAAAGAACGAAAAAATTATTAAAAGAACAATTTAAAGAAATGTTTTTAGAGATGGATTATGAAAAAATTACCATTAAAGAATTATGTGAAAGAGCTATGATTAACAGAAGAACTTTTTATCTACATTATAATTCTATCGATGATATCTTAAATGAAGTCTTAGATGAGATGGCACATGACTTTTTAGAATATACAAAAGACTATGATCATTTTTTAAATCCCAAAAGAATTGTAAAAGATTATTTTCTTTTTACTAGTAGTAGTCCACTTTTTGAAAAGTTAAATAATAGTGTTGATTATAATTATTTAAGAGAAAGTATAAATACTAGAGTACGTGATATTGCGAAAGATAATTTTAGTAGTGTTTATAAATTTGATAAGTTTAAAATTATGATGATGACTTATTTAAATTCAGCTACTGTAAATATGTACCATGTCTGGTGTTTAAATGGGAATGCAGTTCCAATTGAAGAAGCAATTGAAATTGCTGGTAACTTAATAGAAAATGGATTAAAAAATAGTATATAAATTTGACAAAACTCACCTTTAGAAGTATAATATACCACTATAAAAAGGAAGGAATTTTATATGATAAGTTTTGAAAAGAAATTAGATGAATATAAAACTAGATTAGCAAATAATGCAGAACTTGCAATTATAACAATAGAAAATGCGAAAACTCCAGAGATTCAGAGAATATTAATATCGCCATCAAATGAAGAAGAATTGGAATATGCCAATACAATGTTAACAATAAATCAAGATATGAAGACACTAACTGAATATGCTTCAAATGGTAAATTTAAAGGTATAGATTTTAAAAACTCTATTATCAAAAAATTCACAAAAGCTTTATATGATAAAATAAAGGATTCTGATTTATCTAATCCAATTGATTTATCTGATATGAATATGGATGAAGAAACATTTGTTACCTTGACGTATGAGATAATGATAGTATCAATAACAGATTCTGGTGACTTAGAGAATTATCTATGCGAATTATCTCAAAATAATCCTTTAGATCAATTAAAATTCCTAATAGGATTTAATCAAAGTATTTCACCACTTAAACCAAGTACAGATAATTCAGAAAATACTAAAAACATTATGGACAAAGTTCATGTCTTATTTCAAAAAGAAATAGCTAATCTTCAAGATGAAAATAATACTACTGATACAAGAAAAACTCACATCAAATAAAGTGAGTTTTTTATTTTGTAAGTAACCATTTCATAACATCTGCTTCCCGAGCCACCTCTTCTCCACCAGCATGTTGGGAAGTATATCCATGGCTAATAAAATGATCTTCATCTCGCACATCTAATATTAAAATATCATCGATTTGTTTCTCGGTTAATCCCTTCCTCAAGTATCGATTATAAAGTTCTTGATAAGTTTCTTTAAAATTAGCAGATCCATAATAATCATCTTCTTCTCCAATAAAGAAGTAAAGAGGAAGTTCTTCATCTACTACATCATCATAACCAGCATCCCACTCGCTACTAACCATTAAAGCGCCATCATAAAGATTCGCATTTTTATCTAAAACTAAAGATAATGTCTCTCCTCCTCCTGAGTATCCCTCAATATAAGTTCTATCAACAGAATAATTTTTTTGATAATATTTTGTTAAAGCAATCGTATCTTCTGTAGATTGCTCTCCCCAGTCATCTAACTGAGGAGCGAATATAATCATATTTTTATTGATATCTCGGGCAGTAAAAGCAAAATCTTCATACTCTAGATTCACACCTACTCCTTGAAAGTATAATCCTTCCCATCCTGGTAAAGTAATAAACATAGAAACAGAATCTAATTCATCTATATTTTCTGGAATATAAGCACTATAGTGAATGTCTCGACCTTCTTCACTAGTAAATACCACATCGATTTGAAAATCATCTTCTATCGTATTTGATTCTTTTACTATCTCTGTTCTTTTTTCACTATCTTCTTTAGAAAAGAAACTTATCGTAAAAGAAACAACGATTCCAATAATGATAAGTATCGCAATTAAAATAAGTATTATTCTTCATATCATGTCTCCTTTCTTTTTTTATACTATAAAAAAGAAGATAAGCCTACCACGTTTATCTTCTTTTAGGGAAATAATTCTCATTTTTCATCTTTTTGTGAACTATGACATATGCTCTTCCCAAAACTCTACGGCATGATTAATCCAACCTTCTGCTTTAGTACCGACTCCAAGACCAAATCCATGAGGGAGTCCGTCAAAGACTTCTATCTCCGCATCAGTTCCATCTTCTTTAATTCTTTCTATTCTATCTTCCATAACTCTATAATCAGCAATGCCATCACTAGTACCTACACAACTATAAGTAGGCACTTCGTCTCCAGTTACTTCACTAAGTCCTGTATATTAAATAATAGCTGCTGCTGGTCTAGGATAAGCTTTTTCTCCAAAACTTTCTGTACCATAACTGGAAATCCAAGCAGTCATTCTACCTCCAGCAGAACCTCCCCAAACAGAATAATGAGAGATATCTATTTTTAATTCTTCTTTATGTTCATGAAGAAAAGCAATATCTCTTGCTAAATCTTCCAGCGCAGTGTCTGATCCTGGTCGATAAATTAAAGAAAAAGCATTATATCCCATTTTCGATAAAGCTAAAGCATGAGGAAAACTATCTTGCATAGCTCCTACATACATAAATCCACCACCAGCATTAACAACTGCCGTTTTCGCATTCTCTTCTCCTCGAAAGAAGAACAATCCCGTATTTCTTTTATCAGGATTTCCCCTCATTTCTTCCTCACTATAAATTGGATAAAAAACTTGATTACCAGAATCAGCATCTTCTTTCAAAGAATTCACAATATCTACTGTAGTATCATCATCTATATAGTTATACCAGATATAAATATCATCAATATCATCTAATCTAGTATCTCCATCAATTGGTCTATCGACTGGAAAAATTAAATTACCAAACCCTTCGAAAGATGCATTATTTATAACATCAGAGATAGTTGAAGATTTCGTAAAAGTTTTAATATGATTTACTTCATTAGAAGATGTATTTTGATTAAAATATATAAAGAATCCATATCCACCTATAAAAATCACCACCATTAAAATTATAAGTCCTAGTATTATTTTTGTATTTTGTAAAGATGTCATACATCACCTCTACTAGATTATCATTGTATTTACCATTTCCATAAGATAGCATAGCCGAGTTGCAAGATATGTGATAGAGTTTTCTGTATCTTCACTAAGTGCAGAACCTTGAGCAAATAAATATAGCTTTTTTCCTTTTAATATTTTAACTTCATCTAACATATACAAGCGATCAATAAATGTTTTTAAAAGACCTCCTACAGTATACCAGTAAACTGGTGCACCAATAACTAAGGTATCAGCTTCCTTTATTTTTTCAAACACCTCACTTATTTGGTCATCTTCAAATACTTGACCATATTGAGAAATCTTATAATCAACCATTTGTAATATTTTGTAATCTTTATTTCTTAATAACGCTTCTCCTATTCTATAAGTATTTCCCTTTTTATTAGGACTAAAGTTCATAAATAAAATCTTATTCATTTGCTATCTCCTTTCATTTTTAATATATACCCGTGAGCAGCTCCCTAGTCAACAAAAAAATGATAATTTTTAATTACCATTTTTACTATCTAAATATTCCATAATAGCATACGCTGCATCTCGTCCACTTCGACCTGCAAAAGCAACCGTTCCAGGAGTATTT
>CALVVW010000024.1 GCA_944364005.1 uncultured Bacilli bacterium
GGACCATTAGATTTATTACTTCATTTAATTAAAGAAAATAAAATGGATATTATGAATATAGAAATAGAAAAAATTACAGAACAATATATTCATTATTTAAATGAACAAGAAAAAATGAATCTAGAAATTGCCAGTGAATACTTAGTAATGGCTTCTGAATTAATAGAATTAAAATCAAAGTTATTACTTCCTAATCCTAAAGTAGAAGAAACAGAAGAAGAACAAATAGACCCTAGAGAAGAATTAGTAAATAGATTATTAGAATATCAAGCCTATAAAGAAATTACAAAAGTGTTAAAGGAGAAAGAAGAATTAAGAAAAGAGATTTATACGAAGTCTCCAGAAAATATTAAAAACTATATTGAAGAAGATACAAAATTATCATCAGATATTACTCTAGATGATTTAGTAGAAGCATTTAAAAAATACTTAGAGAGGAAAAAGGAATCTAGACCATTAAAAACAAAGGTAACAACGAATGAAATTAGTGTCTCTTCTAGAAGATTAGAAATTAAAAGTATATTAAAAAAGAAACCAAAAGTTTCTTTCTTTGAACTATTCCCAGTATTGAATAAAGAATATATAGTCGCAACTTTTCTAGCAATATTAGAAATGGCTAAAAACAAAGAATTAAAAATTACCCAGAATAAAAATTTTGATGATATTATATGTGAGGTGCAGGATGAAAAATAAAGCAGTATTAGAAGGATTATTATTTGTAGTAGGAGAAGATGGATTAACTCTAGATCAAATAGAAGAAGTGTTAGGGTTAAAGGAAGAGGAAGTAAAAGAACTAGTAAATGAATTAAAACATAGTTATGAAAATGAAGATAGAGGACTGAGAATCGATTTTTTAGGAAATAGATTAAAGTTAACTACCAAATTTGAACATAGACAATATTATCAAAAATTATTAGAAAATCCAGAGACGAATACATTAAGTCAAGCAGCTTTAGAAACTCTAGCAATCATTGCTTATAATGAACCGATTACTAGAATGCAAATAGATAAACTAAGAGGAGTAGGAAGCAGTCAAATGATTAGAAAATTAGTGGCAAAAGGATTAGTAAAAGAGTCTGGTAGAAGTGATTTACCAGGAAGACCCATTCTTTATGAAACAACAAATGATTTTCTAGATTATTTCGGATTAAGTAATATTAAAGAATTACCTGATATGGAAAAATATATTGAAGCAAGCGAAACAGAAACAGAAGAAGAAAAAGATTTATATACATCAAAATATAAAGAAGAAAAAATAATCAATGATGCTATATAAAAGAAAAGATTAGAAGAAGTGTTAAGCATTTTTCCTAGAAATACAAATCTATTCATGGAATATGTCTTGTCACTAAAAGTTAGAATTTTAGATAAAAAAATAATAAAAGATCTAATGCTTTTTACCAGCACTAGGTCTTTTTAACATTTCTTCATAAACCTCTCCAATACTTATTTCTTCTTCCTTATTAACATCATGAAAATCAACTTTTAAAATATGCATAGTATATTGAGAAGATATAGTAGAATATAAATCAATTACAGTAGGTAACTGGGAATCAGTTAACTGCTCTAAAGAATTAATAAATAAATGACCATCTAAAAATTCCCTATTGCCAGAAGTACATCCTTGGTAAGGAAGAATTTGAAAGTCATTTAATAAAATACCACATAAAATAGGAAGATTATCTTCTTTATCAATATTATCTACAGACATACCAATTTTCGCATATTCTTGTTTAATAATTCTTTGAAAGAAAGTAGAATGTTTATCTTCTCCTTCTTTCATCGTTTCAATACTTCCATCACGCATAATAACAAGTCCGGGAATAAAAGGATTAATATTATCTTTCATAAAATCACCATATTAATTATACCAAAAAAAATATAAAAAAAACTAGCAATTAAAAAAATATATGGTATAATCTATTATGTAATGCCTGCGTGGCGGAATTGGTAGACGCGCTGGACTCAAAATCCAGTGTTAGCGATAACGTGTCGGTTCGAGTCCGACCGCAGGCACCAGATTGATACTAAACTCGAACATTTAGTTTCGAGTTTTAATATGCATAAATTTACTATAAAAAACTAACAAATATGTAATAACCACTTGCTTTTTTTTTTAAACAACTTAATATAACAAACGAATTAGGAGCACAAATGATGAAAATAATATTACTCAAGATTACAAATTGAATTAACAAGAAGATGTAATCAAAGTTGTACACATTGTTGTAGAGGAGAAGCACAAAATTTAGATTTAACTGAAGACATTGTTAATGCGTTTTTTGAAAAAATGATATTTATTATATAGAAACTTTACTATTTTCTAGTGGAGAACCTACTTTAAATGGTAAAATGCTTGAATATATTGTAGATAAAATAATAAAAAAGGAAATTATTGTTAATATGTTTATGTTTGGTATAAATGGTCTATCATATAGTGAAGAATTAGTAAATGGACTAAATAAATTAAAAGATTACATTATATTGAAAAGTAAACCAAGAAGCTAGTGCCAGGACTTTTTATGATTTCTCAAGATTAATTTCATAAAGAAACAGACCCTAAAGTAATAGAAAAATTAAAAAATTATCCTACTTTTCGCCTATTGATATCAAATGAGAGAAGAAAAATTTTTACCATATGGTAGGGCTTTAGAAAATGGTTTAAGTAAAAAGAAACAAGATTTTAGTACATTAATTAACCATGAAAATAGTTTTAAAATTGAAAACAAAACTTATTTAGTAATTAATTATCAATATATATCAGCAAATGAAAATATCGTAAATGATGGTTGTCAATCTTATGATTAAATCGATGAATATGCTTTGGGAAATGTCAAAAATCAATCTATTAAAGAAACTTATACAAAAGGATTAGCAAAAAAATTAGTGTTAAAATATTAAACAATTAATTATATAAAATTATGAAAGGAATACTCATAATTAAGTGTAATTAATCCTTGTCCTTATAAGCTATAAATAGCAATATTAATTTTCATCAGAAAAGTTTTGGATAACCATCACAATGATACCAGTTATACCTATAAAATTCTTGAAAATCAAGGTTTTTTATTTTTATTCTCAAAATTACTCCAAAGTATGAAATTTGAAAAAGAAATAATAGGATTAAAATACAAAAAATAATAATTAGTAATAGTTATGAAATAGGATAAGATAATAATAAAATTTAATTGACAAAATGTATAAACGTTGTATATACTAAGATAAAAGGAGTGGATATGTATGGAAGTAAGAATTCAAAAATGGGGAAATTCTTCTGGAATTAGAATCCCAAGTAGTATATTGAAAAATTTAAATATTAAAACAAATGATATATTAAATATAAATCAAGAAGATGATAAAATAATTATTAGTATTCCTAAAAAAAAGAAGATATCCCTAGAAGATAGATTTAAAGCGTATCATGGTAAAAATTTGGCGAAAGAATTTTCTTGGGATGACAATGTCGGGAGAGAAATATGGTAAAAAAATATATTCCAAAACAAGGCGATGTTGTTTTTTTAGATTTTAATCCTACAATTGGTCATGAGCAAAAAGGATTTAGACCAGCAGTAGTTATCAGTACCAATATCTTTAACATAAATACGAAAATGGTGATGGTATGTCCCATCACCTCTAATGAAAAAGAATTTCCAACTCACTATAAGTTAGAAGACACGAAGAATATACATGGATCTGTCTTATGTGAACACATAAGAAGTATAGATTATGAGATTAGAAATTTAAAATTTATAGAAAAGTTAAGTAATAATGATTTTATAAGTATAATTACATTATTAAATGCATGTATAGAAGAATAAATCTTTGAAAAAAGTTCAAAGCAACCTTGTGCGTGTATTATAAGTAATAATTTGAAAATAATATTAAAGGAGATTAACGATGAAAAGTATAATTATATATGATTTTGATGGCACACTGACTCCGTATTCTCTACCAAAATTTGAGATATTAGAAAAATGCGGATTACAACATGGAGCATTAAACCCTAATTTTTTAGAAATGTCGAAGAACAAAGCTCAAGATGAAAAAGTTGACTTATATACAGCAATATACAGGACTTATTTTGAAATAATCAAAAATGCTAATTTGTCATTAAGTGATGATAATTTTTGCTTAGGAGCTAATACTGTTATCTATAATAATGGTGTAGTAGATTTTTTGAATTTTTTAAAGGATAATGGTGTTAGTAATTATTTGCTTAGTTCAGGAATAAAAGTATATTTAGAAAAAACCAATATTGCCCATTTTTTTGAAAAAATTTATGGAACAACATTTATCTATAATAGCAATGGTGAGGCTGTTGGAATAGATTATTTAATGAGTGATAAAAATAAAGTGGATGCAATAAAAGATATAGTGAAGATGACTGGAAATAATGAAAATGACTGTCAAAATATAATCTACATAGGAGACGGATTTACAGATTATTATGCAATGGAGTATGTAAAAAGGAATGGCGGAACCTCTATTTTTGTATATAAAAATAAAAATAGTCAGGATTTAAAAAGATTAGAAGAGAAAGATGTGATTAGTTTTAGTACATATGCCGATTTTTCATATGATGGTCAACTTAGTGAATTCATAAAAAAATTAGTTCTAAAAAAAAGAAAGTAAATAGTATTTTGGTATTATTAATCGGTAAAAACTTAAACACTGACAGGATAAAAACATGAAATAAAATGAAAACAGTAAAACAACCATTTAACTAAAAAATACTGTTTTTGTTATTAGAAATTTGATTTAATTTATGGTGTTTCTAATACAAAGAGAGATGAAAATAACAAAAGCCAATCAAAAACACGACAAATAATAAGGTTTAACATAGATAATTAAAATCACACCTATTTAAAATAGTTACAAATTAACAAAAATAAAATAGATGATTATAATTAAACGATTAATCATCTATTTTTTATCACAACGTAACTTTTTAATTTTGGATTGTTGTTTCTCTTCTAATGCTGGTAGACCTAAAAGTGTGTTGCTTTCAATTGATAAAATATTATTAATACTGTTAACTTTTTCAAAGTCTATTTTACCAGTATCATCCACTAAAGCATTAATTTCTAAGGAACCAATTTCACCTGTAATTGTATTTAAAAACTCACTATCTTCATTATGGACAATTTGGATGAAATTTCCCATGGCATAACATTTGTGTTGGATAGAATCTAGTATTACTTCACCCTCTGCCTTTTGAAGTATTGTTCTCCATCTGGATTCACCATAACCATCTACAAAATGTTTATAAATACAAAGATAATTATTGACAATAAAATAACTAAAACCTTCATGATAGATGTTAAAATTAAATTTGTTATAGTCAAAATGAGAAATGATGACATTAAGATTTTCATCAAAAAAGTCCATTTTTTGCGTTGAAAGATTTACACCATAACCATAAGGTAAGGAAAGGTGAAAATGGATATAATCATAATCAACATCTCTGATACTACCATTTTCAGCATTTAATAATTGTCTATGTTCATTTTCTCCATCAAAGGTTCTGATAACAAACATACGCTCCTTATTACTATCAACACTTTCATAACTATTAGCAGATATGGTTATAACTGGTTCAAAATCATTGTTATAAAAATGAAAATCTGTTATTTCTGAATCAAGACTATCTTGACCTATATATGTCAAGGGTGTCAAATATGGATAGCTTTCAATACGAAGATGGGAGATTGCTTTTCCGGTATTCAAGTTAACAAATAAATGTTTATTTACTTGTTTTCCATCAACTGTATAGGGTAAGCAAAGTTTTAATATATTGGAAACAACTTCATAATCAAAAACTTCCTGTAACCCGTCGACAGCTATTTCCCTGGCTAGTTCCAAATCCAGAGTAAACATTTTGATGACTCCTGCCTCCATAATAATAAAATATCCATTATGATAGGTAGGTTTCGCAATAATTTCATCATTTTGTTCTATTGTTTTCATATCTAATGTGAAATCTTCATTAACCTTTACAATACACAAATCTTTTTCTTTTTCAATAATTAAATAATTATTACTTATTTCTATCCAACCATCAATATCTTTTAATAGAATTTTACCATCAGCATTTATTACACATCTTTTATAATCAAAAAAACTTGTATGAGAATTATGACGTTCTCTAAATACATATAAATTATTTCCTAATGAATTCTCAAACTCATAATCATCTGGAGCTGGTAAATATTGTTTGGTCTCAATATCATAGATAGTATTATTGCCTCCGCCAATCTTCATAATGACATGCAATGTTCTATCGTCTTGTTTACTTATATGCCAAGCATTTTCATCTTCAAATAAGACTTCCATAGTATTTAAATCCACAACACACGTTGAGAAGTTCTTTGCCATGACTGCACAAAATTTATCTTCCATATGAAATATATTTGATAAATGATAATAATCAGAAACATCATATATCTCTGCACCATTAGTTAATACTTTTTGTCCATTATCTAATCTAAAAAACAAATAATCACCAAATTTCTCCATATCGACAATTTTTATATGTTTAAATCCTAATTCTTTATTTGAAGCATTAGCTAATTCATTATTTAACATAGTATCACCCTTAAAATTAAATCTATTATATACTAAAACTGTTAAATTTAATATAGTTGTTTATGACTACAAAAAGCATAATTCTATTTATAAAAGGAAAACTATCTGCTAAATTATATGTTATAATCTCCATATAAGGTTGTGAAAATATGAAAGAAAGAAATGAAAAAAGAGAAGAAACGTTAAAACACCTAGTAACAACTGTAGCAAACGAAGCTAATATAAAAGAAAAGGAAGTAATAGAAAGAGAAATCGATACGATATCAAAAATGAAAGACCAAGAAGCAATTGATTATATATTAATTACATTAAACAGATTCTATGAACGAAAAATATTAACAGAAGAGCAAATCTTTTCAAATGCGGAAGATATTTTATCGTTGAGTACAGAAGAATATAAAACGATAGATGATTTACTAAATAGACTATTTTGGTTAAAAAGTAGAAACTTTGATCATCAAAATACATCTCTAAGAGAAAATCACGAACTAGTAATAGAAACTTTTGATAAATTAAATGATTTAATTGAAAATAACTTTGATTGTTTCTATACTGGTGGATTAATGGGATATATTGCCACCAATCAAAGATTAGAAAGATTTCATGGTGACTTAGATTTATTTATAAATGAAAATAAATTATTAGAATTAAAAAAGGTAGTAGATGAAAGTAGCGAGTTTACTTTTAAAAGTTCTTTAAAGAAAAAAGGAAAAACAGGTCATGAATTTGAAATCGTATGTAAGAATAAACCAATGAGTATAGGATTATTTCTATTTGAAAGAGAATTTGATGACAGTGTTACTCTAAAGTCATATTACTATGAAAATGATAAACTATTAGTACAAGAGAGACATTATGATAAAGACTACACAAAGATAGCATTTCCTAAAGTGCCTAGAACCTATCATAATCATTGTTATCAAATGATGAGTCTAGAAGCAATTTATAATTCTAAAAAAAGAGGACGGATAAAAGATAAATATGATGCTAAAAAAATAGAGCCATATATAGACAAAGAATTAGAAAAACAACTAGATTTAGCACCTGAAAATCAAGTAATACAAACAAAAACGGTAAATAAAAGTATTGTTTTAGAAATAGAAGGAATGTTACAAGGAAAAAAGAGGCAAACTAAAAGAGAAGAGGAACATTCACGTAAAAAATTGTAAACTCGAAAAATACCTCTTGTCAATTATAAAAAAACAAGATAAAATAGATATGACATAGTAGGAAAGGGAGCAAAGTGATGTACTAGAAAATAAAAAACAAGTGGTGATAAAAAATGGCAATTAATACAGTAAATGTAGAAGCGGAAAAGATATACAGGAAGAAAGTTTTCTCAAAATTAGTAAAAATCGCATTCTTACTATTAATTATATTTTTATCTATTGTTTATTTATTTTTGTATATCGTCTACGATGGTGGAAGGTTTACTGTGTCTTTAGATAAAAATATGTCAAATAGAAAGAATGTATATTTATCGGAAGATGGTAAAAAGAAATCTAAAACTAGACAATTATCGGCAGACACCATAGATTATATGGATAACATTTCAATAAAATGGCTTCCTGAAAATATTGATACTGAGGCAACAGGTGCTCATAATGGAGATAATTATATTGCCTACACATTTTATGTTGTAAATGCAGGAGAAGAAAAGGTGCATTACTGGTATGAAGTAGATATCGATGATACAATAAAAAATGTAGATGAAGCAATTCGCATTATGATTTATCGAAATGGAAAACCTACAGTCTATGCCAAAAAGAGCAAGGTTACCAATAAAAAGGAACCAGGTACAAAAAAATTTGTATCGAAAAACATCGCTGTTTTGGAACAAAGGAAAAACTTAAAGCCAGGCAGTAAAGATCGCTTTACTATTGTTGTATGGATAGAAGGCGATGATCCAGAATGCAAAAACGACCTGTTAGGGGGAGAAATTAAAATGCATATGGATATCACAGAAGAACATATAGCAAAGAATTAATAAGGAGTGAAAAAGATGAAAAAAGATCAAAATCAAAAAAAGAAAAAAAGAAAAATATTATTATCATTGATTATGATATTATTTGTAGGAGTAATCTTAACAGCATCAACTTATACATGGTTTACTGCCAATAGAACTGTTACAGTTGATCAATTAGATGTTAATGTTTCTACTTCTACTGGTTTACAAATATCAGTAGATGCTACTAATTGGAAAACATTAATTACAAAAGATGATATTTTAGGAGCACAAACAAACTATACAACTGCAGTAAATCAAGTGCCTGCTGGACAAACAACACCAGTATCATCAATCGGAGAAGTAGATCCTGCTACAGGTTTTATAAAAATGTTTAAAGGAGAACTTGTTAACGATGAAGATGAAGGTCATTTAGTTTTATCTGCTACACAATCAACAGAAACAAATGGTACGAATGGAGATTTTATAGCATTTGATTTGTTCTTCCAAACAAATGAAACAATGGAAATCCGTCTAACATCTAACTCAAATGTAGTTGCTGGAGCAACAGATACATCTATTGAAAATGCTGCACGTGTTGCTTTTGTACCACAAGGTCATGCAGATGCAGGAACTGCACCAGCTGAAATTCAAAAATTAAAAGCAACTGATTCAACTCAAGTAAAAATTTGGGAACCAAATTATGATGTTCATACAGCAGCAGCTGTAAACAATGCTTGGGATAGTTATCAATTAAGCACACAACAAACAGGAGCAACAAGATTAAAATATTATGGAGTAAAGGCAGATATTCCATCTGGAGCAAAAATACCTGTTAACTCTCAAGATTCAACATATTTCGCTGATATGGACACAACATTATCAGATAGATTACTTTCAACACCTGAATCAGGAATTCCAACATCTGATTACTTAGAAGTATTAAACTTAGAAGCTGGAGTTACAAAAGTTAGAATTTATATGTGGGTAGAAGGACAAGATGTAGACTGTGAAAACTATGCATCAGGAGGAGACTTATCTTTCAACTTACAATTTAGTTCATTAGAAAATGCAGGATAAAAAAACAAGAAGGCCTTCTAAGAAGGTCTTTTATAATATTAGGAGGGTTTATGGATAATATAAAAGAAATATTAGACTTGTACCAAAAAATAGAAAAACATATTCGATTTCTAGAAAGTAATATAATAAGTGAGGAAGAGCAGGATGACAAATGAATTACAAGAACAAATAAAAAAAGAAATAGAAGTAAATGAAAATCATATTAATAGTTTTCCTTTAGAAACAGAAAACGGAACAAAAAAGATGAAAGAAAAATTTCATCGTAACGCAGTAAAAGAAAGAAATGCTTATATAGAAAAAGAATTAATAAAATTTAAAGAATATCAAAAAAGTACTTATCAAGAATTATACAGTTATGTACAAGCTAATATGCCAGAAGATAAAAGTAATCAATATAAGGAAGACCAACAAAATCTAGAAGAAATGATAAAAATACTTCCTTTAACTAATGATAAAATATCTTTAGAAATAAAATTGGGATATGCACATATCTTTTATGAATTATCAGAAGAAGCTGGTGCCTCACTAAAAGTAATTAATGCATGTATTTTAGATTTTGTTCAAAAAATGAAAGATGCTCAGATTGAATTAACAGTAAATAATTTTAGTTACAGTCCCTTTACTTTATCCTATATGACAGCATTATTAGAAAATAAAGATAAAGAAAACTTTGACGACCTAATGCAAGAAAGTTTTAAAGAAATTTATTGGGAATGTCCTGAAATTATTATGCATATAAAAAGAAATTTACAATATTTAGTAAAGAAAAATCAACAAAAGCTAAAAGAATATAATCATGCACTAGCAATGAAAGTGGTACAAGAAAGAAACTTAACTATAAATACTTTTGAAAATGTATATCAAAGTACAAGGAGTAAGTTAGAATCAACAAAAGCAAAAGATGAGTATAATAATCTACAAATGTTTTTAAATAAAGTAAAAAATATTGATGATTATCTACAAGGTGCCCCGTTAAGAAGTAAGAGTTTTAATCACTTGGTAATAAAAGAAACATATCAAGAATTAACAGAAGAAGAAAAACAAATTTTTGATAGAGAAATAATCAATTTAGGAAAACATTTGCAAGTGTTAAAAGCATATTATCGCTACGAAAGTATTGTGAAAGATTTAATTGAGCGGTTTAAGAAAAAAGAAGAATCGAAAACAAAATATGCAGCTAAGCAAAAAGAAATTGAAGCAGAAGAAAAGATAAGAGAAAAATTATATAAAGAGTATCAAAAAGCTAATGGTATCGGTCTATTTGCTAGAAAAAATGAAACAAAAAAAGCTGAACTAAAAGTAAAGATAAAAGAACAAATTAATAAACTAGATAAGCTGTATCAAGAATTAGAGGAATTAGAAATTGATATTAAGATTGCTGAAAATTTAACAGAAGGAAGTAGTATATATGATGCTCTAATTACCAGTCTAAGTTCATACTCATATATTGAAAAAATAATGATAGAAAAATTTAAAGATGCGGATGCGGATTTTAACTTAAGTAATTATGTAAAAGAATATTTAGAATTTATTTATAATCCGAATGCAGATTTTCTAAGAAAAATAACGGTATTATTAGACTATGATATAGCAACAGTAGTGTCAGAAAAATATGAATTATTAGGCATTCATCTAGATAAAGAAGAAATAACTGAAGATACAATTGATAGTGAGATACAAACAGTAGATGTAGTAACATTAGTAAACAATATCAATGCTTCAAACATATCTATTGATAAAATAAAACTAATATGTGACATTAACAAAATAGATTATAAATTAGAAGAAGAAATACTATAAAAAACTATTTTATATAAGAAATCACTTTAAAAAATAGTTTTTTTTTCTGTCATATGTTATAATTAATTATAAAAGAATAAAGATGGCGTGGTGGAGAAATGAAAATAGCAAAAAAAGTAGTAAAATCACTTGGTTATTTATTTGTTGGCATGCTCGTTGCTTTATGTATATATACATTTATTGTAACTGATATCATGAAAAAAGATTACGCAAATGTATTTGGATATACTTATTTTGTAGTAGCAACAGGATCTATGTCCGGAACTATTGAAGTAAACGATGTAGTAATTGTAAAGATAGGTCAAGATGTAAATGTAAATGATGTAATTACCTATCAAGGAGAACAAGGTGAATTTATTACACATCGAGTAGTCAAAAAAATAGGGAATCAAATTATTACTCAGGGAGATGTAAATAATACGGAAGATGATCCTATTACTAAAAATGATGTAGTAGGAACAGTAAAATTAGTAATATCACCAAGCTCTGTACTAAAACTAATTGCAGTATTATTAATAGTCTTTATATTATTAGCTTTTCTAAATTTTGATAAAATCTTTAAGAAATTTGTAATTGGAGAAGATACAAACACAAAAAAGGCAGTAAAGGGCAGTGTTCCAGAAGAACTATTCACAACAACACCAGTAAAAAAGGAAGAAAAATCAACAGGAAACACAGTAAATATTCCAATAAGCGAAGTATTACAAATTCAAAAAGACCAAGAGTTAGCAGAAGTAGAAGATGAAATAGAGGTATTAGAAGTAGAAGATATAATTGATATTGATGATAATAATATCGTAAGAAAAGAAAAAAATAGTGCCAAAGAAAAAGAAAAAGAACTCCTAGAACAAGTTCTAAACTTACTAAGAATAAAAAATGATACCCTAACCATTACCAAAATGAATAAAAAATGGTTAACAAAATATCAATATGTCTATAAATTAGCTCAGATTTTATCGATAGGAGATACCAAAGAATTAGAAGAGACGATAATGCATCCTACTTTTAAAGAAATCTATGACTATGATTTAGAGCGTGCTGGACTATATGAAAATCTAAGAAATAAAATTTATGAAATGCCAATCTATGTATTTTTAAGAATCTTAACCTTTGCTATTCTATATAATGATCCAACGTTTTTTGATGGAGTATATAAAATATTAAAATATAAAGTTCAAATAGATAAAGATAGTCATTTTAAAGAAATAAAGAAAAATGATACTTATGCTAAAAAACAAATACGTTCCTTAATATCGTTTATGCAAAAAATTTCAATAAAATTTGATAATAAGAAAGTATTTGAATTAGAACGTATAGAACGTTATGTAAAATTAAAAAATTATGTAAATCATTAAAAGGAGGGAAATGCGGTGAAGAAGTTAGAATTAAGAAATTCTATAATTGTAAAAATTGCTGGTATCTTTGCTATAGTAATAATATCATTTGCGATTATTAACCTCTTCACTGCAACAACAACTTTAAGTAATATAGCAGAATCTTGGGATGGAGTAGAAATAGCTACTTCATTTTCCGCTGGTAATGGAACAAAAGAAAATCCCTATCAAATAACAAATGGTAGCGAACTAGCTTATTTAAAAAAAATAGTAGAAGAAAACCTACTTACAGATTTAAAAGATAAATATTTCATACTAGCAAACGATATTGACCTAGGAGGAAATAATTGGCAAGGAATAGGAACTGACAATGAAAAAATATTTACAGGACACATAGATGGTCAAGGATTTTCTATTAAAAACTTTAAAATAGAAACCCCTACGATAATAAATAATATAGATTACTATAGCTTTTTTAATACAGTAACAGACTCTCAAATTGAAAATATAAATTTTAATAATGTAGAAATAAAAACAACAATTTCTGATAATCCGATTGTTTTAGGAATAGTAGCTGGAGAAGTCAAGGATAATACAACAATTAAAAATATTGCTATTCAAAAAGCAACAATCGATATAGAAAATACAATGGCAAGAAAAGAAAATATAATAGGAGGAGCAATTGCCAAAACTAATACTGATACTGTGGTAGAAAATATCTATATAAATGCCAATATGACTGATACCAATGCAAATAACTTTGGAAATGTATTCGGAACATTAAACGGAAAAGCAACAGCGATAATTACACAAGTAACATACACCAACTTTTTATCTACAAACACAAAAGAATATGCAACTATTGAAGAAGGAGCAATATTAGAAAATAGCTACCAAATAATAAATAATGGTACCTCTCTTTATATTCAAAATCAGCCAGATTTGACAATAGAAAGTTTACTAGAACAATTAAATTTAAATATAGATAGTAAATATAACTGGATACAAGAAGAATTAACACTAAAAATCACCATGAAGCTAGCAACTATTCAAGAACAAAATGTACCAGTACAATTTGCTTTTGGAAAAAGTGCTGACATTCCACTTCACGAATCAGGAATCACCAATACAACAGTCTATGTAAATGACTTAGACAGCGATTATAACTATTATCAAGGTCTAAATTACACAGAATCTAAAACAGGTGCCTTACCAACCGGTAATAAACAATCATTATATAGTGATTCTAACTTAGTGAAAGTATATATAAAATATAGTGGAGAAGATATAAATGATGCTAATTTAGTAGGACGTGTTAGCTTAGAAGAGCAACAATATGAATATATATACTATAAATATTATGTAGTAGAAAATAATTACGTAACTATAGAACTAATTGATAATCCATTTGCAAATCGTCCAAATGATAAAGGATTTAATGGCTGGGTAACAGATTATCCAAATGCAGTAATTTCATTTGATGAAGAAACATACACAAGATATGTAACAATACCAGTAACTTATACTAATGGAGTACCAGATACTATCAATATCACTTTCTATAGTAGCTGGTTAGATGCAAATATTTATGAAATGACGAGAAATAATACCTGGGGAGAAGCATCAAATGCCCTAAAAAGTACGGGAATGGTTTTGTTAACCGGGAGAACTACGGGTTATGAAGATATGAGTAATTACTACATATATGGAGGAAGTATTAACTTTGGTCAAGGATATCCAACAGGTGCCTATGATAATAGATTAAACTCTATTGAAAATGACTATTGTCTTAGCTTCAGAGGCTGTACTTACTATTTACAAAGTGACTCTTCGGAATATGATTCATCTAAAACGTACTATAGATTTAATGGTAATGCGTTAGTAGAATATACTCCACAAATAGTAGATAGCGGACCGTTAGAAAATATTCCATATGGAAGTATAGCATCAGGACTATATAAAGAGGTAACATTACCTAGAGGAACATCTCTAGAAGGATATTATAACAATTTAGGAGTGCAACAAACATCAGGAACTTGTACACAAAACAGTTGTAAATACTATGAATTAGAACAATATTATAATAGTGATGGAACAGTTAACACAGTAACCAATGGATCTAATTACTTCTATTTTGTCACAAGAGATATGAATATCGTAGTAGCAAGAACAGATATTAATACGGAATGGACCATTGCCAAACCATTTACTTTAACAGGATTACATAACGGGCATGATTATTCTGATAATAACTATTACCTTAACAACAACACGATATCTATCAATGCTGATACAAGAATAGAATATATTGGTAGTTATACTAGTAGAACCTTCTCTAATCGGAATGCATCAGGAAGTAGAGGAGCAGAAAATATTATCTATGGTAACTGGCATAATCTAAAAATAGGTAGAGGTATTAAAACAAGAGGTAGAAACTATGTCTTTGCAGATAGCATTATAGGTGGTGGAAATAATGGAACCGGTAGTGCTCGTAATGTGACAAAGTACAAACTAATTATAGAGTCAGGAGCTTATAACACAACCGGTATTGTCAACGGTGGAACTACTTCTGATGTAGATGATTATGTAGAAGCGAAAGCAATCTATGGAAATGATTATGATAGAATTAGCAATAATAATGATAATCTAGATGTCTATTTTAGTGCAGTAGGAAGCTGGGGAGGAAATATTCACTCATCATCAGACGCTACAGCCTTAGCTATCGATTTAACTGTAAAAAGTGGACAGTTTGGACGATCTAAGTATGATGTTAGTACGGGATTATATGTAGGAGGACGTTCCTATGGAGATCATTACGCACCAAAAAGAACAATTATTGAAGGTGGCTGGATTTATAATGTCAATGGTGGACCATTAGTAAGTGATGATGTAAGTGACCAAATTGCAACCTATACTTATATGAAAGGTGGACAAGTAGATTTCATCTTTGGAGGAGCCGGAACTTCAGAAACTTATGGTCATAGAGTTGTAGGAGTAACTGGAGGAACAGTAAACTATAGCGTATTTGGTGGAAGTAACGGATACGAAGGCCGTACTGGAGACGGAACGTTAGATGGTTATGGTTTTGTTTATGTCGGAGGAAACGCTACTATTGGAAACGAGGACTATAATTTATCGACTTCTGATGCCTGGGGAGTGGAAAAAGGATCTGTCTTTGGTATCGGAAATGGAAGGCAAAATTATGATAACATTGGTTCTAATGCAGGATCAATTGTTATTATCGATAAAGAAGCCACCATCAATGGAAATGTCTATGGTGGAGGAAACTACGGTTACGTAGGAATACAAAATCAAACAACAACCGATATTAAGATACATGGCGGAACAATAAAAGGATCTGTTTATGGTGGTGGAAATAACAACGGAGCCGGAAGCAATTATATTAATGCAACAATCAATATAGAAATGACTGCTGGAACAGTACAAGGTTCTATCTATGGAGGTTCAAGAACAACCGGAACTATCTATGGAAGCAGTACCGTAAATGTCTTAGGAGGAACAATAGCAACGGATGTTTATGGTGGCGGTGAAGGTGGTTATTCTTCATCAGGATGGAATAATCGCCAAGAAGGAACATATGTCAGAGATAACATAGCAGTAAATATTGGAACTACTGATAATGGACCTACAATTAATGGTTCTATCTATGGTGGTAGTGCCTATGGTAGTGTCAATGGAACCAGTAATAATGGAAGTGCCAATAATAAAACAACCAATGTAACAGTAAATCAAGGGATAATAAAAAAATCAGTATTTGGTGGAGGTAAAGGAAATGACCAATATACACCAAAAGTATATGGAAATATCACAGTAACAATTAATAATGGAAGCATTGGAAATGTCTTTGGTGGAAATGATGCAGCTGGAAGTCCAAGTAATAATGATGTTGTCTATTTAAATGGTGGAATCATAGAAAATGCTTATGGTGGAGGAAATCAAACAGGACAAACCACAACCAATATCTACCTTCAAGGAGCACAAGTAACAAAATTATTTGGAGGATCGAATCAGTCTGGTACAGTAAATACAGCTAACGTAGAGGTGTCTTCTGGAACATCAGAATATGTTTATGGTGGAAACAACAGTGGTGGAACAACCCGAGTAGCTAACGTAACTATTACCGGAGGAACAGTAACCAAAGAAGTGTATGGTGGTGGAAGTAAAGCAGACACTGATGAGACTCACCTATATTTAGGAAATGCCATATTAAATGATGTTTATGGTGGAGGAGAATCTGCAAGTGCCACAACAACAGAAACACAAATCGAAGGAGCAGCCATTACAAATTACTATGGAGGTTCTAATAAATCAGGTACAGTGGATACTACAACAACGACAATGAACTCTGGAAATGTTGGCAATATGTATGGAGGAAACAACATTGGCGGAACATCCACCACGGCAGAGATAACAATAGGAAATGGAACCATAGGTACAATATATGGTGGTGGAAATCAAGTAGCATCTTCTTTTGCTAATATTAATGTTAATGACGGTAATATTACCAATATCTTTGGTGGAGGAAATGAAGCAGGACTAAATACCGCCACGATAAATGTTGCAGCCGGAGCAATCGGAAATATCTACGGTGGATCTAATCAATCTGGAAACATTACCAAAACAACCATAACAACAGAAAATAATCCAACTATCACTATTGATAATATCTATGGTGGAAACAACATGGGAGGACTAACTTCTAGTGCTAACTTAGATATCAATGGAGGTGTAATTGGAAATATCTTCGGAGGAGGAAACGAAGCAGAAGTAGAAACTCCGATAGTAAAAATAGATAGTGCAACAGTAACCAATGTCTTTGGCGGCGGTAACAAAGCCCAAGTAACAGGCGATACTGAGGTTACAATCACCAATAGTACAATTCAAACCAATGTCTATGGTGGAGGAAATGAAGGAGAAGTTGCCGGTAGTACAGAAGTATTATTAACAGGTAGTACGATTTTAGGAAGTGCTTATGCCGGAGGAAATGGTTCTACCGCAATCGTTAATAGAAATACCACCATCACCGTAGAAAATAATACAGTAGTAGGTTCCACGACTTCCAAAGCACCACATAGTGGATGTGTCTTCGGAAGTGGTAATGCCGCAGCAACTGGTACAGAAGCACAAAATAACTCTCTAGCAACTGTAAACATCGTAGGAGCTAAAATCTATGGAAATGTTTATGGAGGAGCTAACACCTCAGTTGTTTATGGAAAAACAGATACCAACATCGGAACAAATGCAGTAGATATTAAAGGACTAACTGAAACTTCTATTGACATTGGAGGAACAGTCTTTGGTGGAGGAGAAGCCAACGCCGCTGGAGACGAAAACTACGACTTCTCATTCATCTCTGTAACAGGAGCAATCGATATTGATATCGATGGAAAAAATTATTTAAATAATAATCATGACTTTATCATATCAGGCTCTATATTTGGTTCTGGAAACGCCTCATCTTCTAGTGGAACGAGTGAAATCTATATTGCAAACTTAGGAACAAGAGAAAATCCAAGTAAAAATATTTCAATTCAAAGAGCCAATACTGTTATATTAGATAACACGACTATGGAACTAGAAGGAACAACGGATAGAACGAATGAATATTCCGACATTGAATATTCTCTAAACCGAATTGATGAATTAACGATAAAAAATAATACGATGTTGTTATTACAAAGAAATGCCAACTTACTACAAAAATTTAGAAGTACAGTAGATATCGATGGACAAGAAGAAAAAGCTACCGTAATTATTAATGATGATACAAAAACAGTAACTAAAAATGTAGATAATCGTCTATATATGTTAGCAAACAGAAACTTAAATGTTACAACTAATGAAGCAGCAACAGCCTATGGAGAAGTATATGGAATGACTTTCTTTGGAATGTATCAAAGTTATGGAAATGGTTCTTTCTCTTATGGATTATATGAAGATTCTGTAAACTATGGAGATAGTGGTGATGCAGGAGATATCATTATAGGAGGTTCTTATGTACTAGGTCTTCATAGCTTAAATCATGACATTACTGTAGATGGTTTCTATAGTAACTTTATTGATGATGCTTATACAGAAATATCAACAGCATATATTGACCCAACACCACCAGACTCTAACTACTATATGTGGACAATTGGTATATCAGCAATCAACTATTCATTTGCTATGACAGCATCAAAATACTCATCTCTTGGTACCTATGAATTATCAATGAGGGAATTCTCTCAAGGAGATACTACCTTCGAAGTAATAGGTTTTAACTCAGAAGGTCTAACCTCAGGTGTAGAGCTAGTAGATTCCAACGAAGTACCAAAAGTAGCAGATACCGAAGAAGATGCTAACAGTATCTTAGGTCTTTCTATGAAGAGTGAAACAAGTGAATGGACATCATATGGTACTACAAAATTATTAAGTGAAAATAATGGTACTTATACCGGAGATAAAACATATAAAACAGATAGTCAAGCACTAGCTCCATCCTTAATGTTTTATCTATACCATGCGAAAAATATTACACTAAATCAAGAACTAGGTACAGTAGTAGTAACATTACAAGCCAAAACACCAATTAATGAAATAGAATTTGATGTACAACTAATCACGGTAACTATTGACTTAGTAGCTAGAAACTACGATGATGGTAATTCTTATGATGCTAGTATCACATATGATAAAAAATATGAAATGCCAGCTGCAACTACAGTAAATATTACCAATCAAAGCCAATTTACTGCCTATTTTGACTTGTTCGCATCAAGCGATACTTTTGAAGACTTTTATGGACGAGGAAATACGAATTATCATGCTTTAGTAACAGACTATGCACTACCAGTAGGTACACAAATTACGATGTTAGACTACAGTAAAGAGGGAAAACCAAAGTATTATTACTATACAATTTCAGAAGCAGATTATAACAGAGCCCTACAGCAACTAGAAACAGACAATGAAATTACCTATCGCTTAAGTAATTTTATAAAAATGGGTAGTACAAGTGAAAATAATACTTATGACGATAAAGTGGCAAATAAATCATATTATGATGAAGATAAAAAACGTACTATGGAAGAGTTTATATTTATCTTTGATTTTAAAAATGCAAATATTACAGGAAATGAACTAAATAAATATATGAGATTTGAATTAAGAAATCAAGAAGATAGAACAGTAGTGACAGTATTAGGTATTAGACAAAATTTAATGTATTTTAACTTATACGAAAGTAGTAATATAGTTCTAAATCAAGAAGTAAATCCAGATAATACATATATTTACCCGGGAACTGCTAGACACATAGCATATACAACAGGAATTACTTATGATCAGACAGAAAATCGTGAATCTATTATCAATACAAACTATGAATCAACAAGTATGGGATTAAATGTTACTTTATATGATCAATCAGGAACACAAATAAGTTCCAGTCTCTTAACCGGAACATCGATTCGTATGGATGGAGTGGAATACTTTGCGGATAGTGAAGGAGTATTTAGAATAAAACTAGCAGGTAAAGTATCCAACTTAAATAAAGATTTATATTTCTTAACAGATGAAAATCTACCAGCTGGAAAATATAAAATGACCTTTACTTTATTTGCATCATCAGATGGCTTGCACAACTCAGGTAATTTACAATATGTAGAAAAAGCATTAGATGTAACCGTCGTACCATCAGATAATGCTATTAAAGTAACCGGAGTAGATCAGCAAAAGGTAGTGGATGGAATAACAAGATTAAATGAGCAAGAAACAAGTAAGGCAATTTATAGAATTACCGCAACAGAAAGTCTAACTAGTCCAAATCTACGGGTTGCCTTATATAAGAGAAATATAGATAACAAAGACACCACAGTATATACAGAAGTAAGTATGGACGAAGTGTTTGCTCATACACTAACAACACCAAATGAGAATGGACTAAGTCCAGGAACACCAAATGAGTTAATGATAAGAAATGGAATCGGTCCACAAACAGAAGTAACACTGGACTATGCCGATACTTTAACAAGTGGAACTTATCGCATTGTATTTAGATTATATGATCAAAATCAATTAATTGATGAAGACTATGAATACATAATTATTAAAAAACTAGATTAAAAAAGGAACTTAAAAATAGTTCCTTTTCGCTTAACTATTTTCTTTTTTATTCGTGAATTTTTAGATTAAATGCAGGTTTATGAAGAAACATTTAATTTACAAGACTTATTGCTGCTTTGGAATATA
>CALVVW010000025.1 GCA_944364005.1 uncultured Bacilli bacterium
ATTATCACTCGCATATTTATTATATCAAAATTATTTAAAAATGAAAAGACTGTTAAACATATTTGTCAACAGTCTGAGAACCATATGGTTCTTTTTCTATGTAAAAATTTGTAAATTATAAAATAAAACAAAAGACACAAAATAAAAAAAGTGATATTCTAAAATAAAAGATAGTGGTGATGGTATGTTTTGTAGAAATTGTGGTACGAAATTAGAAAATATTAAAAATATAAGAGAATCAAAATTTGAACAAGTAGCAAAAAAGAAAAATAATCCACTCTTTGTAATATTAGGAGTCATTGCAATAGTAACAATACTTTATTTTGGCAGGCATATACCAGAAAAAATAGCAAGTAAGACTACAGAAAAAATTACGTTTTCAGGATATCGCTTTGAAATACCAGCAACATGCCAAGTCAGTGTAAATAATAATATCCTTACAATAAAAGAAGATTCATTCCAAGAACAAGAAACAATAGGAATTAGAATTTATGCAAGCGGATATGATGAATTAGCTTTAGAAATGCAAAAATTAGCAAATTTAAATGATACTGTTTTTAATTTAGATATAGGAACATATAAAAAAGAACAGTATATAATAGCAGATTATGAAACTGGAAATTATAAAGGAGCGGTAGCACTAAAAGAAGCGGAAGATAGTAATGTGTTCTGGATACAAACAGTATCAAGTAGTACTACGAGAGGAAGAAAAATATTAAATGATTTTATTCCTATAATTGCAAATGCCAAAAAAGTAGGAAATACAGCAAATAATAATAGTGGAGATATTTCAGTAAATATTATGAGTAAATTAAAAGAGATAATACAAGGAGAGTAAAACTCTCTTTTTATAATGAAAAGAATTCTTTGTTCTAATAGACTAAAAATGATATACTAATAATGGTGATTATATGAAAGAGAGAATGGAAGAATTAATACAAATTATAAATGAGGCAGACTATAACTATCATACTCTAGATAATCCAACAATAACAGATCAAGAATATGATAAGTACTTACGAGAGTTAATTGAAATAGAAGAAGCACATCCTGACTGGGTAAGAGAAGATTCTCCAACTCAACATGCTGGTGGAAAAATAATTGAAGGCTTTGAAAAAGTGACACATAAAATTCCTATGATGTCCATCAGCGATGTATTTTCCGAAAGTGAAGTAGTAGCTTTTGATGAAAGAATAAAAAAGGAAGGATTTCATCCAGAATATGTATGTGAATTAAAGATTGATGGCTTGTCTGTATCTTTACTATATGAAAAAGGAAAATTAGTACGTGCCGCAACTCGTGGAGATGGAACAGTCGGAGAAGATATTACTCATAATGCGAAAACAATAAAAGTAATTCCTCTAAAGTTAAAAGAAGAAGTAGATATTGAAGTACGCGGTGAAATCTTCATGAATAAAAATACCCTAGAAAGGCTAAATGAAGAGAGAAAGAAAAATGGACAACCATTACTTCAAAACTGTCGTAATGCAGCTGCTGGATCAATTAGACAGCTAGATTCTAAAGTCGCAGCACAAAGAAAACTAGATAATTTTATTTATCATTTACCAAATCCCTTAGATTATGGAATACATACACATTATGAAGCTTTAGAATATATGAAAAAATTAGGATTTAAAACGAACCCTAATAATAGATTAGTAAAAGATATCAATGGTGTATTGGAATATATAGAGGAAAAGGCAAAACAGAGAGAATCTCTTCCATATGATATTGATGGAATAGTTATTAAAGTAAATAATATTGATGAACAACAAAAATTAGGAACTACTGCCAAATATCCTAAATGGTGTACAGCTTACAAATTCCCAGCCAAAGAAGTATTAACAAAACTTACAGATATTATTTTTACTGTAGGTAGAACTGGTCAAATTACACCAAATGCTGTACTAGAGCCAGTAATTGTTGCAGGATCCACCATTTCAAGAGCAACTCTTCACAACGAAGATTATGTAAAAGAAAAAGATTTAAAAATTGGTGATATTGTATCTATTCGTAAAGCAGGAGATGTAATACCAGAAGTAGTAGAAGTAAAAAAAGAACGTCGTACAGGGCAAGAAAAAGACTTTGTAATGATTACTAATTGTCCAATGTGTAACACACCTCTTGTGAAAAAGGAAGGTCAGGTAGACTATTATTGTCCAAATAAAAAATGTCCTGCTAGAAACATAGAAAGTCTAATTCATTTTGTATCAAGAGATGCCATGAATATAGATGGTTTAGGAGATAGAATTATGGAAGACTTCTATAATTTCCATTTTATCGCAACTATACCAGATATTTATAGCCTAAAAGAACATGAAAAAGATTTAATAAGATTAGAAGGATATGGAGATAAATCAGTAACCAACTTATTAAATGCCATCGAAGAAAGTAAGAAAAACTCTTTAGAAAAATTAATCTTTGGATTAGGAATACCACATGTCGGAGCAAAAACTGCAAAACTATTAGCTCAAAAATATAAAACTTTACAAAATTTGATGAATCAAACAGAAGAAGAACTAACAAAAGTTCCTGATATAGGGGCAATTATTGCTAAAAGTGTAGTAGACTACTTTAATGATCCACACCATAAAGCCATCGTAGAAGAGTTAATAGAGTTAGGAATCAATACAACCTATCTAGGACAAGAAATTGTAGAAGATGAAGACTTCGCTGGAAAAAGCTTTGTATTAACAGGAAGTCTAACAATATTTACAAGAGAAGAAGCAAAAGAAAAAATAGAGTCACTGGGTGGAAAAACAGTAGATTCAGTATCGAAAAAAACATCGGTAGTAATCGTAGGAGAAAAACCAGGTAGTAAATATGAAAAAGCTCTAAAGCTAGGAATTCCAATCTGGACCGAAGAAGAATTTAAAGACAAACTACAGTAGCACTAGCTACTGTTTTTCTTTACAAGAAATAGAGTTTATGATATAATATGCCTTGACAAAAGGGGGATGAAAAAATGAATAAAATTGACGAATATCTAAATTATTATAAAAATTTAGAATTCTATCATAGAGCATACAAAACATCTCATCTCCGAAAAGAATTTGATAAGGTAAAAGAAGAGGAAGCAAATTTAATAGATAAAATTGCCAAAACAAGCAACATAGAATTATATCAAGCAATCTATTATTATTTAGCATGGAACGGTTATTTTTCCGCAGATAGAAATTTTATTGCGACATCTAAAACATCTACAGAACTGAATGTAGATGTTGGAATTGCAATAGCGTGTGGGAATGGTTGTTGCAGAAATTTTGCACTACATTTCAAATCCTTGATAGAATTATTGGATAGAAATACCAGCTTAGTACTAGTAGGAACAAAATATCATTACAAAAAAGAATCAATGTACAGAACCAGAAAAATAAAACAGAAAGCAGACACCAAAAGCTTACAAACAAAAAGAAAACTAAGTGATTGGAAATATCCTAATCATATAGAAGTATTAGATATCACAACGCCACAGAAACCACAGATATTAGATCCTTTTAATTTTGATATTCAACAGTTATCACAAAAAAATGATTTCCTGTTAAGAAGAAAAATGATTGATTTTGGAGTATCGGTATTTTTAGATTTGGATATGGATAGAGGAGTAAGAGAAAAACTAGTAGAGAATGCAGAGAAGCTAGAAAGAACAATATCCAGAAAAGTATTAGAAGAAATGCCAATGGATAAAAGAAAAAGTTTGTGCGAAGAAGCGATTGACTTATGTGAATCAAAAAAAGACCTATTAGAAAAACATCAAGAAAGACTGAATCCAACTTATCAATATATAAAAAGAGAAACCAGAAACTTTCAAAGTAAAGGGTTTTAAGGGGGAATAAAAATGGAAAAAGGGGAAGGCTATTTTGATTTTTATAAAGAAAAATTAATAAATTACAAACTTTATAAAAGTCATCCACTAAAAGAGATATTTGATGAAACTGTTCAAGAAGAAGCTGAGTTAATCAAAAAAATATCACCAAATTCTGATAATAAAACATATATGTCAATTTATTATTATTTAGTCTGGAACGGTTATTTTTCAGCAAATCATCAGTTCGTTTTTGATAACAATACAACAAATCTTTTAGTAGAACCATCAATTTCAATTGCTGCTGGTAATGGTGTCTGTAGGAATTTGTGTGCACATTTAAAAAAGATATTAGAAGTAATAAATAAAAAAGAATCCCTAGTATTAGCAGGAACAAAATATGGCTATAAGAGAAAGAATTTAAAAAAAGCACCAGAAATAGAAAGAAATATAAGATTAAAGAAAAAAGATACGAAATCAACAGACAGTAACTTCCCAAATTACAAATCCCAGGTAACATGTGGTATGAAAAAAGATACGAAATCAACAGACAGTAACTTCCCTAATCACGTAGAAATATTGGATATGAAACAAAAAATATTATATGATCCTAGTAATTTCTCCATTCAAAAAATAATAAATCAACCAGAAAATCCAGATAGAAAAAAGATGATTGACTTGGGAATAGAACTAACATTAAATTATGACATAGAAGAATCATATGCCAAAGACTTAGTAACACATAGTGATTATTTGGAGAAAAAGTTATCAGGTAGAAGGTTAGCGGAATTAAGCTTAGAAGATAGGTATTTACTAAGGCAAGAAGGTATAAATATATGTAAAGAAAATGAAGACTTAATAGAAAGCCATCAAAGAAAAATGCAAGCTACCTATCAGTACATAAAAAAAGAAACCATTCCTTTTAAAAGGGCAGGGTATTAATAAAGGAGAGAAGAATATGTTACTAAATAAAAATAAAAAAAATAAAATTATCACAGAAGAATATGATGATGTAGACTATGGTAATTATGGAATAAATGAATTAGATTTTGAAGATGCAATTGAAGAAGAGCCAAAATCAAAAAAAATTATGAATATTATTAGTGTTATCATATTAGCACTAGCTATTATGGTTGCAGCAGATATAGTAGCAGTAACGAAATATGATAAGGGACCATATTTTGCAATCCGTACTAAAACCTATGATGATGGAGGTACTCAGGTATTTTACGGACTAGGGTATAAAGTAATAAAATATCATCAAGAACAAGGTAGAAGAGATACAGAATTAGGACTTTGGTCTATGCCATATTCGGTAGAAAAAACAGAAGTATCTGCCCTAGATTTAGCTATTGAATTTAGAAATAAGCCTGAAAAAACAGCTGAAAAATTTGCAGGACAATTTGTAGAAATTACTGGAACTATCAAACAAATAGAAGATAATAAAGTAATATTACAATATGATGACCCTGATGATATGTACACTTTAAGAATAAATTGTCCTATGGCAGAAAAAACAAATCTTGATGAACTAAAAGAGAAAACAGAAGTAACAGTAACTGGTACTATAGAAAACTTTACTCTAGCAACCACTAAAAATCCTAATATGGTAAATATGAGTAACTGTTTTATAACAGAAAAATAAAAAGAAAGAAGGTTAGTATGCATAATATAAGCAATATAGGAAGAAACGCTGATAGAAAAGATAAAAAAGCAAGAAAAGATATCCTAACAGGAAACGAAATTGATGATACAACAACTGAAGAAATAATAGATTTAGACTTAAGTAAAGATATAAAAAAATTAGGATTATCAGGTATATTAAGTGGTAATTTAAAAAGATCCGGAGTCCAGACTTTAGGAGAATTATTAAACTTAAATTATGATGATTTAAAATATATTCGTGGTATAGGATCTAAGGGAAGAAAAGATATCTTAGATTATGTCCATAGTTTAGGATACACAATGCAAAATGAACCTGAAACATCTAGCTACCAAGAAAGAATAGAACAAGGACAAGTATTATTAGAAGATTATGGAATGCCAAAAAGTGTATGTTTACCTTTGTATCGAGCTGGTATATATACCATGGAAGAATTGAAAAGGAATCCCAAGGTAGTAGAAAGAATAAAATACTTTGGCCCTAAAAAGAAAGAAATATTACAACAATATTTAGATAATTTAGAGTCTATGCAACAAAAAGAAAATATAATGCTACAAAAAAGAAATGCTAAACTAAAGCAGGAGAATGAAGAAATTCAAAAAAGGATTAAAACAAAGCAAACATTATTGAATGAATACGCTAAATTATTGACTGAAAGAGAAAGATTGACAGAAAAAGAACGCAAATTAGATGAGAAACTAGCTCAAATAAGAGGTGAAAAAATTGTCCAACCAAAACAACGTCAAAAACAAAAATAACCTAGAACAACTAAATCAAGAGATTGCCTATCTAGAAGAAGAGATACAAAAGTTAAAACAACAAAACAAAGTACAAAAAATTAGAATAGAAAGAAAAAATCTAGAACTTCAAAAATACTGGTTAAAAGAATTAGGGATAGGAGGAGTATATGAAAAAGTGTAATGTATTTAGAGGGACTTTAGTTCTCTTAACATCAGTAACATTATTAAGTGGCTGCGCTAAGACAGAAAAAGAAAACAGAAATAAAGACTTAGAAGAATGTCAACATCTAATAGTAGATTTTGGTAATCAACCAGTTATATTTAGAGAATGTGAAGGATATGATATTGGTACAAAAGGTACCCTTAAGGGTGGAATGATAAAATATGTCATCAGATATAACGATAAGACTCTAACAGAAGGGCTAACCCCAGATTTTCATCTCTATGATTTTAATCACAATCAAAATCAAATAGATGAAATAGAACAAAAAGCAATAGATAAGGGAGCATATGTTTATAAATTACAAAAGTAAGAAGAACTAGATAGTAGTTCTTTTTTTGAGAAGAATTTTATGATATAATAACTAAAGTTAAAGGAGTTACTATGGGAAGAATAGAAAATGTCTGGACTTTTTATGAAAATATAGTAAAAATAATATATAATAGGAAAAATGTTGCTAACGACTTTTTAGAGCAGGCAATAACCAACATGTTATTGGAAAAAGAGCTAGGGCAAGAATTTCTAATAAATGAACAAATATACGAAATGATACTATATCATAATTCGGGTTACACAGACCGAGAACTGAGACAAAATAGCGCAAAAATGCAAGAACAAGAAAAACTGGCTAGTATGCTACAAAGAGAGTATAATTGTTTATCGTTACAAAAGATAGAAAATAAGGAATTACAAAAAGTTATTAATTCATTTTCACAATTAAAAAATATTCTACGAACTGGATGGATAAAACGAAATGTCCCATTAGAATACCAAGAAACTGATACAGAACATACAATGCAGATGTCATCTCTAGCAACTTCTTTATTTAATGAATATCCCGACTTACAGTTAGACAGAAAAAAAATTCATGAAATGATTTTAATTCATGAAATCGGTGAAAAAGAAGCAGGTGATATTAGAGAAGGAACCAGTGAACATCAAACTAAACATGCATTAGAGGAACAAGCAGTTATAAATGTTTTTAAAAATATAAAATCAGGTGATTATTTTATAGGTTTATGGGAAGAATTTGAAGAAAGAAAAACTGAAGAAGCAATGTTTACTTATCAGTTAGATAAAATAGATCCAGTATTAAAAGCTAAAATATTAGATAAAGAATTAAAAAGAGATGATTTGTTTTTAGATTTTTTTAATTATGAAGAAAAAAGACAAACATTTAAAGAAGGAAAAGTAAAAGAATTGTTCTATTATATAAAAGGGAGGAGAATATAAGTGAAAGACAAATTAACTAAAGAAGAAGTATTACATGTTGCTCATCTAGCAAGAATTAAAGTAGATGATGACGAAATTGCAAAATATCAAGTAGAATTAAAACAACTTTTAGATGATGTAGATAAAATCAAAGAAGTAGAAGGATACGATGAAGAAAGAATGATTGCTCCATGGTCAAAAGATACGATATTAAGAGAAGATGAACCAGGAGAAATGTTAAATCCTAAGGAAGTATTAAAAAATGCTCCAAAACACAGTGGAAATTATATTGAAGTACCAATTGTAATTAGTGAGAGTGAGGGTGCCTAAGATGAAATATTTAGATAAAACAATCGAGGAAATTCACGAAGCCTTAAAGAAAAAAGAAATCAAACCAATAGACCTAGTAGAAGAAGCTTTCGAAAGAATTGAGAAAAATAAAGAATTAAATGCTTATATTACATTAAATAAAGAAGAAGCAAGAAAAAGAGCACAAGAGCTAGAAGAAAAAGAAGTAGGAGACAACTTATTATTCGGGTTACCTATTGCAGTAAAAGATAATATCATAACAAAAGATTTAAAGACAACATGTGCATCACACATTCTAGAAAACTTCGTTCCTATCTATAATGCAACAGTAGTAGATAAAATAAATGAGAATGATATGATTATCATTGGTAAAACAAATATGGATGAGTTTGCCATGGGATCAAGTAGTAGAACAAGCTACTTTGGTGCACCAAAAAATCCTTGGAACAAAGAAAAAATATCAGGTGGTTCCTCAGGTGGTAGTGCAACAACAATCGCAGCAAGAGACGTATTATTTGCTCTAGGTAGTGATACAGGTGGTTCAATCAGACAACCAGCAAGCTACACAGGAATTGTAGGAATGAAACCAACCTATGGAAGAGTATCTCGTTATGGACTGGTAGCTTTCGCATCAAGTCTAGACCAGATTGGTCCTATGACGAAAAATGTCTATGAAAACGCCTTACTTTTAAATGTGATTGCTGGCGTAGATGATAAGGACTTAACATCAGCAGAGAAAGAAAAAGAAGATTTTACGAGACTAATAGGTAAAGATATCAAAGGAATGAAAATAGCTCTTCCAAACTACTTTATGAGTGATATCGTAACAGAAGAAATTAGAAATGAAGTCGAAAAAACAAAGAAAATGTTAGAAGAAAATGGTGCAACAGTAGACTACGTAGACATGAAATATTTAGACAAAGCAGTTACACTATATCAAATTATTGCCATGGGAGAAGCCTCTTCTAACCTAGCAAGATTTGATGGAATTCGTTACGGATATACGACAGAAACTCCAAAAGACATTGAAGACTTATATTTAGAAACTAGAAAAAACGGCTTTGGTAAAGAAGTAAAGAGAAGAATCATGGTAGGCTCTTACTTATTAAGTGGAGAAAATGCTAAGATTTATTACAACAAAGCATTATCAATTAGAGATGATATGAAAAAAGAATTTGATAGAATCTTTAAAGATTATGACCTAATCATAGGACCAACTACAACTACAACGGCATACAACTTAACAGATCCTATGGATGATCCATCTAAGAGTTTTATGGATGATGTCCTAGTCATACCAGTAAATATGGCGGGTCTTCCTGGACTTTCTCTTCCAATCGGATTTGGTAAAGAACATATGCCAATAGGCCTTCATATTATTGGTGATAGTTTCGAAGAAGCAACTATCTATCAACTAGCAAGTTTCATTGAAAAGAAGTTAAACTTAAATTTAGTTCCAAGAAAGGATGATGAAAATGTCTAACTATATTCCAACTGTCGGTATCGAAGTACACTGTGAATTAAAAACAAATACAAAGATATTTTCAAATAGTATCAATGGTTATGGACAAATGGCAAACTCTCTAACAAATGTAGTAGACCTAGGATATCCAGGAACACTACCTACATTAAATAAAGAAGTATTAAACCTAGCAATTAAAGCAGCCCTTGTCCTAAATTGTAAAATCAGAAGACAAATGCATTTCGATAGAAAAAATTATTTTTATCCAGATAATCCGAAAAATTATCAGATTACTCAGGCAGAAACACCAATTGGTTATGATGGATATGTAGAAATTGAAGTAAATGGTAAAAAGAAAAAAATAGAAATTGAAGAAATGCATATCGAGGAAGATACATGTAAAAGTACACATAGAGGAACCAAGACACTACTAGACTTTAATCGTGCCGGTGTACCTTTAATTGAAATTGTAACCAAGCCATGTATGGAAAGTGGAGAAGAAGCCAAACTTTACTTAGAAAAATTAAGAGAATTACTATTTTACAGTGATGTATCAGATTGCAAAATGGAAGAAGGTTCTATGAGAGCAGATGCTAATGTATCGATTAGAAAAAATGAATCTGATCCTTTTGGAACGAAAGCCGAAATTAAAAACATCGGTTCCATTTCTAATGTAAAATTAAGTATAGAAAAAGAAATTGAACGTCAGACCAAAATCTATGATGAAGGAAAAACATTTCCTCCACAAACAAGACGTTTCGATTCAAAAACAAATGATACTGTCTTAATGCGTGTAAAAGAAACTGGAAATGATTATCGCTATTTCCCAGAACCAGATATACCTTATGTATATATAACAGATGAACAAATTGAAAAAGTGAAAAGTACAATTCCAATGTTACCAGATGAGAGAAAAGAAAAATATATCAATCTTGGTATCAGTGAAGTAAATGCTAAAAAATTAGTAGGACATCGTGCCTTAAGTGATTATCTAAATGAATTTTTAGATGAAAAAATAGATTTTAAAACAGCATCTAACTTATTATTAGGAGACATTTCTGCATATTTAAACAAAAATGAAACGGAAATTACAAAAACTGCTCTTTCTAAAGAAAAGTTTATCGAATTAACGAATAATATAAGTGATGGTACCCTTACAAGTAAAAACTTAAAAGAAATATTAGATACCATTATGGAAAGTGAAAAATCAATCGCAGAAATCATTAAAGAAGCAGGAATTCAAAATATCACAGATAATTCTGCAATCACAGAAATGATTAAAAAAATTATTGATGAAAATCCTGAAAGTGTAGCAGATTATAAAGCCGGAAAAGATCGTGCAATTAAATATTTAATGGGACAAGTTATGAAAGAAAGTAAAGGTACCTTAAACCCTGCAATGGCTATGAATATTTTAAAAGAAGAGTTAAACAAATAATTGAAAAAGAAATATACATAGTGTATAATTAAAATACTAGGATGTGATGATAAATGAGTTTTATAAGAAAAAATAAATTTGTAATTATAGCAATTGGAGTATTCTTAATTTTAGTAATTTTAGCTTTTCAAATAGCAGGGATGTTCTTTCCTGAAGAGGGAAAAGCACTATATGGAAATCGCCTAGATGGAATTGAAGAGGTAGAAATTACAGATAGTAAAAAAGAACAAATAGAAAACGCCTTAAAAGAAGATGCTATTACTAAAGAAGCAAGTGTTAGTGTTGCTGGAAAGATTATCGAAGTAATTGTAACAGTCCAAGACGATGCAACTGAAGATGCCGCCAAAGCATTAACAACCAGAGTATTAGATTCTCTTAAAGAAGATGAAAAATCATTTTATGATGTGCAAATCTTTATTAAAAAAGATACAGATGCTAGCGATTTTCCTATTATAGGATATAAACATCATGCAAAAGATAGTTTTTCATGGACAAAAGATAGAGAGGCAGCATAATGAAAAAGAAATTACTAATTATAATTCCTATTATAATAGCGGTAGTAGCATTTATTTTCGTCTATCGATATTATAATAAAGAAGACGAAACAACAACATTAACAGTAACAGAAAAGCGCTGGGTACAAGACCATGCAGATCAAACATATGATTTTGAAGTTGTCAACGATTATCCATTATACGGTGTAAATGGAGAAGGGGTAATCTTCAGTTTCTTAGATGATTTCGAAAAAAATATCGGGTTAGAGTTCAATAGAATTCCATATTTAAAAGAATCAACAACTAAAACAAAAAGTTTTAGAATAAGAATATTAGATAATGATAAAGAGTTAGGAAAAAATGACTTACCATTATTTAATGATAGTTATGTTGCCATTGGAAAAACCTATCAAAGAATTAATAGTATTAAAGATTTTAAAAATACTACTTTCGGTGTATTCGAAGAAGACTCAAGTGACATAAGCTATTATTTAAAAAGTGGTAGTAATTTATCATTTAAAACTTATGAAAAAATTGAAGACTTATATAAGGCTTTAGACAATGGTGAAGTAGACATGATTATCGTACCAAATATTATGTATTTAAATTACACCATTGAAAAAAACAAGTATTCAATTAACTACTTCTTTACAGAAATGCAAAAACAAATCGTTTTAACATTGAGTAGTGATAATGAAAAATTAAATGAAATTGTAACAAAATATTACAATAAATGGAAACAAACAAAATATGTAGAAGAATATAACGATGCATATTTAGATTACTATTTAAGTGCTAATGAACTAGATGCTAAAACAAAGGCAGAATTAATTTCTAAAAATTATACCTACGGTTATGTCGAAAATCCACCATACGAGCAAATGGTAAATGGAAAAGTTGCTGGTATTGCGGGAGAGTATGTAGATAGAGTAGCAAGATTATCAGGAATTACATTTAAATATAAAGAATATGAAACGGTTGAAGACTTAGAAAAAGCAATCGATAAGGGAGAGGTTGATTTATATTTTGATTATTATAACTACAATAATGAAAAATACAAATCAACATTATCAACATTCATAGAAAAATATGTAGTTCTAGGATATGAAAAAGATAATCATATAGTAACATCCTTTGAAAGCATGAAAGGAAAACGTTTAGCAATGCTTTCAGATGATTCTTTATACAACTATTTTTCTAATAACGCTAGAGCCAAAATCAAAACTTATGATAATCTAGAAGACTTAGTAAAAAATAGCGGTGACAGATTAATAGTTGTAGATAGAGAAATCTACACTCACTATCAAAATGATGAATTTAAAAAATTAAAATTGTTATACACTGATACAATGATGAATGATTATAAATTTATGGTAAAGAATAATAATGAAGCATTCTATGATTTATTTAACTATATTATTAACACTAATTCTTATTATAATTATAGAAATAGTGGTATTACAAACTTAAATGCTTCTATTTTAGAAGGCTCAACATTTGAACAAGTATATACAATTGTTTTAACAATTATCTTTGTACCATTAATTATATTATTAATTATTTATCTAATCATCAAGAAAAAGCATCAAATTAAAAAGGTAAAAGCAAGTGATAGGCATAAATATACAGATATGTTAACTTCATTAAAGAACAGAAATTATCTAAATGCTAAAATGCCTGAATGGGAAGAGTCTAAAGTATTCCCTCAAGCTATCGTTATGGTAGATTTAAACAATGTAAAATATATTAATGATAATTATGGTCATGAAGAAGGAGACGAATTAATTATCAAAGCTGCTAGTATTTTAGTAAATACACAACTAGAAAATAGTGAAGTAATACGTACAGATGGTAACGAATTTTTAATCTATTTAGTAGGTTATAGCGAAAGGCAAGTATCTACTTATGTTAAAAAATTAGGAAAAGAAATGAAAAACTTACCGCATGAGTTTGGAGCAGCAATCGGGTATAGTATGATTACAGATGAAATCAAAACATTAGATGATGCAATTAACGAAGCAACCTTAGAGATGATTACAGCAAAAGAAGAAATGAAGTAAAAAGGGATGAAAAAAATGGAGCGAGTAACAGGATTTATTAAAAAAGTTATTTCAATTATTGCCAAACCTGAAATGCGAGTACTTCCTGGACAACTTGCTTTTTTCTTTGTGTTATCATTAATACCATTAATTGCTTTAATAGGAGCAATCGCTTCTAGATTTTCTATACCATTAGAAGCATTAGACGAATATTTATTATCAGCAATACCAGGAACAATATCTGAAATGCTTTTAAATACACCAGTACAAACAGATATGAATTTTAATATCTTTGTCTTCTTCTTTTCTGCTTTCCTTTTAGCATCTAATGGTACACATTCTATGATAATTACATCTAATGAAATATATAAAATAAAGTCTGACAATGTCATAAGAAGAAGACTAAAAGCAATTGGTATGACGTTCATTCTAGTAGGGATATTTCTGTTCTTAATACTAGTACCCGTATATGGAGATACCATAATTAGCATTATAAGAAAAACTTCAACAAATCAAACGTTTATAAATGTTATCTACCGTATATATCAAATTATAAAATATCCCATATCCATACTTGTGGTATACTTAAACATCAAGTTATTATATGTCCTAGCTCCAGATAAAAAAATTAGAAGCGAAACGACAACCAAAGGTGCACTATTTACAACAATTAGCTGGATTCTCGCAACAGAGATTTATTCATTTTATGTTGGGACATTTTCTAAATATGATGTGTTTTATGGAAGTATTTCTAATATTGTAATATTATTGCTATGGATCTATATCTTATCTTACATCTTTGTATTAGGTATGGCTATTAATGCAGGTAATACCAAAGAAGAAGATATAGAAAGAACAGGAATGTTATTAACAAAAAAATAACATTCTTTTTCTATGAAAGATATTTGAAATAATTGAAAAAAGCATATAATAATGCTATAATATAATAAGCAAAGTTCGAGATAAAAAAATAAAAAGCGAGGTCGAATGATGAAAAATATAAAAAACAGTTTAAATAGACTCTTAGATATAATTAAAGAAAATTTAGTACGTGTCAAAGAAGAGCACTTGATACGTGAATATTTTAAGAAAAACAGTTTATTTTTAACCTTTGTAATTACTTGTGTAATTAACTCTACGATGCTAAGATTTTTCTGTATAAACTCAGTAGAAAATTATTTAGCAATTGCCCCTATTTTAGCAGATTTATCTATTGTAGTAATTGTGGGAGGATTAGGATACCTATTAAAACCTAAGAATAGATTTGCTTATTATATGGGATTTAGCATTTTTTTCTCAGCAATTTGTCTAATTAACTCAATCTATTATACATATTATACGTCTTTTGCATCAGTTTCTATGTTATCACTAACACAATATATAGGAGACGTTGGCGATGCCGTAGTAGAACAAGCAATTCAATTTAAAGACTTATTGTATGTTTTAGCACCGATAATATTAGCTTTAGTAAATGCCAAGCAAAAGAAAAAAATATCATTAAAGAAAATAGAATTAAAGTCAGAAAGAAAAAAGAAAACTATAAAAACAGTAGCCGTGGGAGCAGTATTAGCTATTATATTCTTATTCACATTAACACCAACAGATATGTCAAGATTAATAAAACAATGGAATAGAGAATATATCGTTATGAAATACGGTATTTATATTTACCAAGCAAATGATGTAGTAGCATCTATCCAACCAAAAATAAACTCGCTATTTGGCTACGATCAAGCAAAAAAGAAATTTAAAGATTATTTTGCAGATACTAAAGAACATCAAGATAATAAATATACGAATATATTTGAAGGAAAAAATGTGATTGTCATTCATGGTGAGAGCTTACAGACAAACCTAATGGAGTTATCTTTTAATGGACAAGAAGTAACACCAAACTTAAATAAACTAGCATCAGAAGGAATGTTCTTCTCTAATTTTTACTCTCCAGTAAGTGTAGGAACTAGTAGTGATGCTGAATTGATGTTTAACACCTCACTTCTACCAACAAAAAATGGTACGGCATTTGTTTCTTACTCTAATAGAACATATAATGCAACACCAAAACTACTAGGAGAAAAAGGTTACTATACATTTAGTATGCATGGAAATAATGCAGATTTCTGGAATAGACGTGCTATGCATAAAAGCTTAGGATATGATAGATTCTATAGTAAAGAAGATTATAATGTAACAGAAGAAAATACGGTTGGACTAGGAATTAATGACTATGCATTCTTTGATCAATCTGTAGAAAAATTAACAAAAATTTCTGAAAAATATGATAAATGGTACGGAATGATGATGATGTTATCTAATCATACACCATTCTCTGAAGTAGATAAATATGGAGACTTCCCAGTAGATATTAAAGAAACTGTAACAAATGAAGATGGTACAACGGAAGAAGTAAGTTATCCTTATATGGAAGGTACCAAATTAGGTAATTATTTTAAATCTGCTCATTACGCCGATGGAGCAATCGGAGAGTTAGTAAAACGTCTAGATGAAGAAGGATTACTAGACAATACAGTATTAATTATCTATGGTGACCATGATGCTAGATTACCAAGAAGTGACTACAATCGTCTATATAACTATGACAAAGAAACAGATTCTATTTTAGATAAAGATGATCCTAATTATAAAGAATATGACTCTTATCAATACGAATTAGGAAGAAAAGTTCCGTTAATTATTTGGACAAAAGATATGAAAAAAACAGATTTAAATAAAGAGTATACAAATGTAATGAGCATGTATGATGTAGAACCTACTCTTGGAAATATGTTTGGATATTCAAATAAATATGCCTTAGGTCATGATATCTTTGATATAAAAGATCAAAATATTGTAGTGTTCCCTAACGGTAACTGGTTAACAAATAAGGTTTATTATAATAGCCAAAAAGGTGAATATTTATCATTGACAGAAGAGCCAGTAACAGAAGAAGAAATTAAAAAGAATAATGAATATGCCAGTGAATTATTAGATGTATCTAATGATATTATTGTCTTTGACTTATTAAAAGAAGATCAAACAGATGAAAATAGAGTAATAGAAAATCAAGAGAAAGGAAATTAAACTATGAAATTGAAAAAAAAGGCCAAAAGAATAATAATCATCATTCTAATAATTGCTGTCGCAGCAATTGGATTTGTAGGCTATAATGTATTTTTGAAAAAACCTGATGTACAAGAAGCAAAAGTATTAAAAACGATCAAAAAATATGGATACACCTTAAAAGACAATAAAAGCAAACGATATCAAACAATGTTTGAAGAATTAGATAAAATATTAAAAGAAGATCCTGTAAATGAAGAAGACTATGTCAAAAAAATAGCAGAAATGTTTATCTATGATTTTTACACTCTAAATGATAAGACCGCAAAAACTGATGTTGGTGGAACAGATTTTGTATATTCATCATCTCTTGCAAACTTCTTAGAAAATGCTGAAAATACTTATTATAAATATGTAGAAAGTGATATTTATAATCAAAGAAAGCAAAAATTACCAACAGTAGATGAAATAACTATCGATAGTGTAGAAAAGACAGAATTTGCCTATGGTGAAACATCAGATGAAGAAGCTTATCAAGTAAAAGTATCATGGACATATACAGATAGTGATTTTGCTAAATATCAGAATGAAGCAACACTAACATTTATCCATGAAGATATAAAATTGTCTTTAGCAGAATTAGAATAGAAGCATTGCTTCTATTTTCTTTTTGCTTTATAATAAACTTAATGATGGTATAGAAAATACTATCATAAATCAACAAGATAAATAAAAGGAGGCAAGAATGTTATTCATTGAATATCCTAAATGTTCCACTTGTAAGAAAGCTAAAAAATATTTAGAAGAAAAACATATAAAGTTTACAGATAGAAATATCATAACCGAAACACCATCAAAGGAAGAGTTAGAAACATGGATAAAAAAATATGATATAAAATTAGATAAACTATATAATACTAGTGGAATGAAGTATAGAGAGTTAAATCTAAAAGAAAAAAGACGAATGATGTCAGAAGAAGAAGCGTTAACATTACTATCATCAGATGGTATGTTGATAAAAAGACCAATCTTGATAACAGAAAAAGCTATGTTAACGGGCTTTAGAGAGCAAGAATGGGAAAAGGTATTAGAGGAGGAAAGAAAATGAAAGAATTAATATTAAAACAATGTAAAAAATGTCATACAACAGTAAAAGTATTAGAAGGAGAACAAGAAATTACTTGCTGTGGAGAAGTAATGGAAGAGGTAAAACCAAATAGTGTAGATGCTGCATTTGAAAAGCATGTACCAGTGTATGAAAAGGTAGGAGACAATATTCATGTTAAAGTAAATCATGTAATGGAAGAAGACCATTATATTGAATGGATTTTAGTAAAAACAGAAAAAGAAAACAGAGAAGTAATATTAAAACCAGGAGATACTCCAGAAATGACTGTTCCATATGAAAAAGGAGCACTAATCTATGCTTATTGTAATAAACATGGATTATGGAAAACGGTGGTAGAGTAATGGATTTACAAGCTCTAAATGACTTATCTTATGGAATGTATATAGTAACAACTAGAAAAGAAAGGAAAAATGTAGGATGCCTTATCAATACAGCAATACAAATAACTTCTAAAAATCCTATCATAGCGATTAGTTTAAATAAAGAAAATTACACAAATGAGGTATTAAAAGAAACAAGAGAATGTGCCTTATCAATATTATCAGAAAAAACAAATTTGGAAGTAATTTCGAAATTTGGATTTTCATCATCAAGTGACACGAATAAATTTGAAAATAGAAATTATAAAGATATTGATAACTTACCAGTAATTGTAGAAGATATGTGTGCATATATCATTGGCGAAGTAATTCGTGTAATAGACGCAGAAACACATGATATTTTCTTAATACGTGTAAAACAAACAGAAAAAGTATCAGAGGACTTTCCAATGACTTACAAGTACTATCGTGAAAAATTAAAAGGAAAGTCTCCTAAGAAGGCACCAACATATCAAGAAGAAAAGGAAGAAAAGACAGAGGCCAATCGCTATCAATGTAGTGTATGCGGATATATATATGACGATAGCAAAGAAGAAGTAAAATTTGAAGACTTACCAGAAGATTGGACTTGTCCATTATGTGGAGTTGGAAAAGATAAATTTGTAAAACTATAATAGAACGTTAAGTTCTATTTTTTTTGCAAAAAAAAGCAAGCAATTTGCTTGCAATTAGTCACTAGGAGGAGCAGGTGTAGCAGTAGAATCATCTCCAGATTCACCAGTTTCACCATTACCACCATCATTACCTTCAGAGTCAGAACCAGGTTCTCCGGAACCAGAACCAGTTTCTCCAGACCCTGAACCAGACCCTGAACCAGACCCTGAACCAGACCCGCCACCACTTCCAGGTTTATTAGAACCAGTACCAGAGTCAGGTTTAGTAGTAGAAGTATCATCTGATTGATTATCGGACTCGTCATCATCTTCCTCATCACGACTACTACCACCAAGTGTCAATGTCACACTTCCTCGAATTTTGTCGATTCTTTTGCCGGCAGGATACTCTTGACCGATAACATATCCATTGCCTCCAACGAAATTAACAGAAATACCTAAACGACTAGCAGTAGCTCTAGCTTGAGATTCACTATCACCCGTAAAGTCAGGAAGTAAAGAATAAGTATTACTTGACTTATAAGGACCATAACCAATAACTTCTTTTTCATAAGGTTCGTTAATTGAAAAACTAAATTTAGTAATAACTTTGTGATCTACTAATTCAAGATTTTCTTTCATAGCTTGAATAACATCTTTTCTACTTTGTTGATTAGGTACGTAATTATATAAAACCATTCTCATTCTTTCATCATAAATCATTTGACCATTACCTTGTAGATATAATTGTTGAATATTTACTAGGTTAGACTCATCAGTTGCTAAACTACGTTTAACAATATCTTTACCAACATTATAGAATGATAAAATTTGTTTTGTAGTCAAATTGGTATCTAAACTATTAGAAATAGTATTTAAAATATCCATAAAAGTAGTTACTTCAGTAATATTTTTCATCTTATTAATTAAGGCCATAACAATTTCTTGTTGATGTTGTCCACGACCGAAGTCACCGTTAACAAGTTGTTTTCTATTTCTTGCATAAACTAAAGCTTGTTCACCATTTAAAGTTTGTTGCCCTGGATAAATACAAATAGTATTACCACGAGAAGAATCATCTGTACATAATTCTTGTTCAACATTAATATCAACACCACCAACGGCATTAACTAATTTGACAAGACCTTTAAAGTTAATCTTTGCATAATAATCAATATTAATATCAAAATAATCTTCAATCGTCTGCATCATACAATCAGTTCCATATCCAGCAGCATGAGTAATTTTATTTTCAGCTTTATCACTCCAACAAGCAATCGGAACGTAACTATCACGTGGAATAGAAATCATCGTGGCATTTAATGTCTTGGGATTAAAAGTAATTAATATTAAAGTATCACCATTAGCAATCGCATTTTTACTTAATACTTCATCTGTAGAATCAATTCCCATAAGTAAGATAGTAAATGGTTCGGTAATTGACTTACCACTAGATTCTGTCTCGATTGAAGAAGTATCAGATTTCTTCATCTTCTTATCTTTAGAAAGAAGAATCTTAGTATCCGTTGCAATACTTTCATATCCTGTAACAGTAGAGTAAATATCGATATAATTATCAGTAATAAAAATGGCATCAATTTCTCCAGCATATAAATCAACTAACATACTAGAATAATCATCATAATTTTTAATTTCATTATCATCTTGTAAATTATTTTCTTTAATCATCTCTTGTGGAATAATATATCCATCTGGAGACTTTTTATCATTTAAAATACCAATAGTATAATCTTTAACATCACTAACATCTTGAGCTTTATTAGAACTCATAACAACTAAATCAGAAGTATAAGTAACAAACTCTTTATTAATATTATCCAATTGTCCATAAACATAAGCAATAACTAAGCCTACAGCAAAACAGATAATAGAATAAATAACCATAAAAGTAATTAAACCAATACGTTTAGAATGCTTTTTCTTCCTCTTTTTAGAAGCAGATCGAACTTTGATAAAAAGTATAAAATCAATAAATATTAAAATACCAATAACAATATAACGCAGCACATTTTCAATAGAGCTAAGTAAAAAAATCTCATAAATTGCAAATGCACTAGTAAGTAATGCTAGTACTAAAAAAATATATAAGATAAATCTAAATTTTAATTTTCTTTCTCTTGGTTCGTTTTCATGTTCATTTCTAGCCATAATTACCTCCCGTATGAAAAATACTCGTCTAGCTTTTATTATTATATCTAAAAA
>CALVVW010000026.1 GCA_944364005.1 uncultured Bacilli bacterium
AATATCTCTCTCATAATTTTGAATCGTATAATCAGAATAATTTTTCTGATATTTTAAATATTCCAAATAATCTTGTAATTGTTGATATCTAGTTTTTCTACTCATATCATCACCTAGTCTTCCTACCTAAATTCTAACGCAAAGAAAAAGTTTCTTCAAGAAAAAAGAAGCTATTTTATGATTTAGCTTCTTCATAAGAACAACTACTACATTTAATTTTCCCATTCTTTTCTACTAAGTAATTTCCACATTCTGGACATTTTCCAGGAACGGGCTTATCCCAGGATGCAAATTTACATTTAGGATAATGATTACATCCATAAAAGATTTTTCCTTTACGAGTCTTTTTCTCAACAATCTTTCCATCACATAAAGGGCAATCCATCACAACCACTTCTTCTGGTTGTTCTTTCTTAATATATTTACAGGTAGGATAATTAGAGCAAGCAACAAACTCTCCATAACGACCATTTCTAACAACTAACGGACTTCCACATTCAGGACAAATCTCTCCTGTTTGTTCTGGTGCTTTCTTCTCCATATCAGAAAAAGCATTTTTTACTCTTGGTTCAAACAATTTATAAAACTTCTCTAATAATTCATTCCAAACTTCTTTTCCTTCAGCAACTTTATCCAAATCCTCTTCCATATCACGCGTATACTCAACATTAATTAAATCACTAAAGAACTCTTGTAATTTATCAGTAGTCTCTATTCCCATTGCTGTAGGCTTAAATTTCTTATCTTCCATCTCTACATAATTACGTTCTTTAATCGTATCAATAATCTTAGCATAAGTAGAGGGACGACCGATACCTAATTCTTCTAATTCTTTAATAAGTTTTGCTTCTGTATATCTAGCTGGAGGCTTTGTAAAATGTTGCTCACTAGAAACATTTGTCGTAACACATTCTTGTTTTTCATTAATCTTTGGTAAAATTTTATCTTCACTAGACTCATAGTCTTTATATATCTTTAAATATCCTTCAAAAAGTAATACTTGTCCAGTAGTCTTAAATTTATAATCATGATTATCAAATACAATCGTAGTCTGATTTACTTTAGCATCCGCCATTAAAGAAGCTAAAGTACGTTTATATATTAATGAATATAACTTAAACTCATCTGGTTTTAAATAAGGTTTTACTTTCTCAGGACTACGTAACACACTAGTAGGTCGTATTGCTTCATGAGCATCTTGTACATTTTCTTTTTTCTTACTCTGTTTTACATATCCAACATATTCTTTACCATAAACTTCTTCAATATATTTTCGAGCTGGTCCTATAAACTCATCAGATAAACGAGTAGAATCTGTTCTCATATAAGTAATTAATCCGACTGTCTCACTCTCTAAATCAATACCTTCATATAATTTTTGAGCAATACTCATTGTCTTTTTAGCAGGAAACCCTAATTTAGTAGATGCTTCCTGTTGTAAAGTAGAAGTGATAAATGGAAACTTACTTTTCTTAGCTTTTTCTTTTGTCTCAATAGACTCTACAACATAAGTATCACTAAGTTGCTCTAAAACATGATTAGCCTCTTCTTCACTCTTTAGTTCGATATCTTCACTCTTATATTTAAAAAGTACTGCCTCATAATCAGGAAAAATAGCCGTAATCGTCCAATATTCTTCAGGATGGAAGGCATCAATTTCTCTTTCCCGATCAACAATTAATTTTAAAGCAACACTTTGTACACGTCCCGCACTCTTAGCACCAATCTTACTTTGTAATAATTTAGAAAGACGAAATCCAATAATACGATCTAAAATTCTACGAGTCTCCTGACTTTTAACTAAATTATCATCAATTACCGTCGGATGCTTAATAGCATCTAATACTTTATCATGAGTAATTTCATGAAATAAAATTCTCTTATATTGATCATCTTTAATACCTAATGCATCTTTTAAATGCCAAGCAATCGCTTCCCCTTCACGGTCCGGGTCGCTCGCAAGATAAACCATGTCACTGTTCTTAACATCTTTTTTTAACTCTTTAATAATATTACCTTTACCTTTAATCGCAACATAATTAGGCTTAAATCCATGTTCAATATCTACACCAAGTCCTAAAGGTCCTGAGGTTGCTAAATCACGAATATGTCCTTTAGAAGAAACTACTTTATAGTCTTTTCCTAAATACTTTTCAATAGTTTTACTTTTACTAGGACTCTCCACAATAACTAAATTCTGTGCCATGTTACGCCTCCTTAACTCTTATACTTATACTAATATTTTATATTTTTGTCAATGAAATATTTATTTTTTTGCAGAACTTGTATGTTCATACCCAAAAGACTGATCATTAAATTTACTAATCATCTCGCCACTAGCAATAAGACTTGCAATATCTTCTCTAGAATAATCGTGAATATCATGAAGCAAGACTCCACTAGTAATCACAATCTTACCAATATCACGACAAATAAAATTAGAATATAACGTAGTATCTGGTTGAACCGTAAACATCTTTTGCACAAGATTATGATACTCTTCGCTAGAGACAGAATATTTACTTTGAACATAATCTAAAATACTCTCATCATAAGTATCTAAAAAATTTTTAGTCCATCTACTATCAATATCCATACTAGCAACTTCTTGCTTAAGACTATTTGATAATGTCTCATATCCATAAATATTATACACGCCAAAAAAGCATCCCATGGCCAAACTAAAATCTCTAGAATCACTCTTTTCATTGAAATACAAAGCAATTCTAGCCTTTCTTCGAAATTGTTCCTTTGTCTGCGATTGTATAATCATAGAATCAACCTGTAAATGTCCCTTTGGATGTTTGTAATATAAAAACATAGGAGAAACTCCAAATGCATATGCTTTATCCTGATATTTTTTCATTTGAGACTCTCCAACTATCTCTGAAATTAATCCCATCTTATCACCTCATATATATTATTATCATTTTTTAAGAAATATCTGAAAAAGAAAGTTGTTTTTCTAAATAATTTTTGACTGGACCATAACTTTTACGATGCTCTTTAATAATACCATATTTCTCTATTGCATCTAAATGTTTTTTGGTAGGATAGCCCTTATTATCTTTAAAATCATACATTGGATATTTTTTATCCAACTCATCTAACATTCTATCACGAGTCACTTTAGCAATTACACTAGCAGCACTAATCGTAATACTTTTAAAGTCTCCTTTAATAATAGATGTAGTTGGTATATCAATAGACAATGGCATAGCATCAATTAAAATATGCTCTGGTCTAACACTACATTTAGAAATTGCTTCTTTCATCGCAAGTTTAGTAGCTTCATAAATATTGACTTTATCAATCACCTCTTCAGAAATAATACCAACCCCAACACTAATTGCTTCCTTCAAAATCTCATCATAATAAAACTCACGTTTTTTTTCACTTAACTTTTTAGAATCAGTAAGACCATCCAAAGAAAATTTTTCGGGTAAAATAACACAAGCTGCTACAACAGGACCTACTAAAGGACCACGTCCTACTTCATCAACACCAGCAATCAAAGTAATGCCTTTATCTCGTAACTTACGTTCAAAATAATAATTATCCTTGCTACATACCATAAGTTCTAACTTTTGAATTAATTTTTTATCTTTAGGCTTATTCATACTCTTTTTTAATTCATAACAAGTAACTAAATCACTACACTGATATCCATCAATAATATCTATATGTTCTAAATCGTATAAATGATAATTAATGTCAAAACAATCTTTATATTTTATCTTTCCACCATATTCTACTCTAACAGGCCAATCTAAAGAATCAAACACTTCCTTACTACAAGCAAGATCAATATCTTCCGTCTCATCAATAATACCATGACAAACTAAGCTACTACCTGCAATAATAATGTAATCCTGCTTATCTAATCCTACCTTATTCAACTCTTTATACATTTCTTCTTTTGTCATATCTATACCTCAATTCTACTTCCATTCTATCATACATAGAAAAAAAAGAATATTTTTTTATTCTTTTTCTAGTTTAATCTATCAAAAGTAACTGGTCCAAAATAACCATTTTTAAAGTCTTGTAAAATAATACGAAAAACTCTCTCATAATCTGCAACACCACCTTTAGTAAGAGCACCTCTACGACTAGCAATCATATCATATGCATCAATTAAATCGTCATCCAATTCACTGATACCATAGCGTTCTTCTAAAGCCTTAGGATAAAGTTCATACAACTTTCTCAAAATAAAGGAAGCAATTTGATCTTCATTTAAAATTTCTTCTTTAATAGAAGAAAAACTAGCCAATATATGAGCAGCTTCTTGATCTTCTATCTTAGGCCATAAAATACCAGGCGTATCTAATAAATCAATATTTTTATGAATTCTTATCCAACTTAAACTTTTAGTAAAACCAGGTTTATTGCCAACACCTGCACTCTTTTTCCCAACTAAACGATTAATTAAAGTACTCTTACCTGCATTAGGAATTCCTAAAATCAATGCCCTAATATTTCTAGGCTTTAATCCCTTAGATTTTCGTTTTTCATTCTCTTCTTTCAAAACTACTTCACTAGCATCAATAATCTTACTTACATTAGTACCAGTCATTAAATCAACAGGAATAACCTGATAACCAAGCTCTTCATAATACTTAATAAATTTATTAGTCTCATTCTTATCACATAAATCATATTTAGTCATAATCAAAAGTCTAGGTTTATTTTTTATTAAATCATCAATATCCACAATCTTAGAAGACCTAGGCATTCTAGCATCAATAACTTCATAAACAATATCTATTAAATTTAATTTTTCACTAATCTCTCTCCTAGTCTTAGCCATATGACCTGGATACCAGTTGATACTTCCCTTTTGGAAACCCTTTTCTTCATTTGCCATATAATCACTTCCTCATAAATCTATTTCATTATATCATAATTTTCAGGCAAAAGAAAAAGTAGAATAAATCTACCTCATAAATTGTAATTTTTGTTACACCTTTGTTATATTTAACTCCTTTTCTTTATTTTTAAATTCATTTATTATTTTTTTTCCAAAAATATATATTTCACTTTTCCATGGATGACCAAACATACCATAGCTCCAATCTTTACTTAAAAACATATGATAATCTCCATCTGGATAATAGCTTGGAAAATAAACTTCAACTTCCCTATCCTTATCATAATAATGATAACCTAGTCCAATATTCTCATTAGGATTATATTCAAAACAATCATGTTGCCAATCTAATGCGTATAAATCATCATTACTTAATTTTATAAATATATCATTTACTATTTTTTCTTGCTCAGCAGTCCAACGAGAATTTAATTTATAGCAAACATTATCCATATCAAAATCAAAAGTTTTAATTTTCTTATTAACGGATGGATAAAATTTATATTCTTTTTCAATTCTATTCCATATTTCATCATATAGTTTCTCATCTAATATTACTTTCATAAAATATATCTCCTTTACAAACTTGCTAATATAAATCAAGTACTTTTTATAAAGTTTTGTAACTTTTTTAATTTTCAATTTTAAGCATGCTAACGCAGACCTATTGCTAGGTCTTTTTTTGGCATTTTAAATTTTAAGACCTACCAAGTACCTAATTCAATATATTTCTTCTTTAGTATACCATAATATTGTCTTAAAAACTTATTTAATCCTGCTATTTTTGCTGATTTCTTACATTTTCCTTCTGTTTCCTTTTTTACTATATAATCGTAAACTTCACAATCAACTCTACAAAATGATTTTATAGATTGCATAACTTCAAATCCTGTTTTCCTTAAATACTTATTACCTCGTTTAGAAATATGTCTATTTGTTGCTTCATACTTTCCAGATTGATATGGGGGAGAATCGATTCCAGCATAAGCAATTAAACTTCCTGCATTCTTAAATCTTCTTATATCTCCAATTTCTGCAATCAACAATGGTGCTAATCTATCTCCAACACCTTTCATATTTCTTACTTCTTTATATTCATCCATGCTCTTGGCAATTTCATTCATCTTTGCTATAATTTCATTAGTTGTTTCAATCAAATTGATTAAAGCAACCACACGCTTATTTAATATAAGTTGTGTGCTTGAATTTGATGGACAAGAAGGAACTGATTTTTTAGCTAGTTCGTAAACTTTTATAGCTAAATTTCTGCCAGCTCTTTGTTGTCCTATTTTTTGTGCAATCTTTTCAACATCATTTAAAAATGTTTCTAACTTCTTTTTTCTAATAATTTCTGGATTACTAAACTTTTCAAATATCTTTAATCCTACTACGAAATTACATTCTTCTAACAACTGATAGTATCCTGGAAATAACATATCTGTTAAATCAGAAAAATCCACTTTTTGTTGTACTTTCATAGAGTTTAATGAAAAATATTGTCTTGATAAAAATCTTAATTCTTTATATTTTTCTTCTTCAATAAAATTCACTTTTAATTTATACCAATTATCACAAACATATTCTGCTAACTTTAATGAATCTTTTTTATCTGTCTTTGCTTTTCTTAAACTTCTGTCTAAATACTTTTTAATTTTTAAAGCATTTTCTGCAATTACACAATATCCCTTATCTAACAAATAAGTTAATATTGGTAAGTGATAGGTACCTGTTTGTTCAAGAACTACTTTTAAATCTTCTTTAGAAAACTCTTGTAATTTCTTATCTAACTTTTCTAAATCTTCAACATCATGATTAATATCAAAAGGCATTTCTATTACTTCTCCATTAATACTTAATATTGCTACTGTACTTTTTCCTTTTGATACATCAATACCAACTCCATACTTCATTTTATAATCCTTCCTATTCTTTAAATTATGATTGGTTCTAACACTTCTACAATCTCTCAGTTTGGTTCTTTACACGAGTATTCTTTCATCCTCAACTTGCTTAATCGAATATTGAATGTAGAGGTTAGTTAACACTTTGTAGGACGAGTACTTTAACTCCAATTACTATACGTTAACCAATCCTACTACAATCATAATAAAAAGAAGTGTAATTTTCAATCTAACTATTAGATCTACTTATTACACTTTTATAGTACCAAATTACTATTTATCTATCTATTTTCTTCCAAAGTATTATAGGGTTTACCCTGTAGTATCAACTAAAAAAGTTTACCATTTTTTTGAATAAAAATTGATTATTTTACTATTTCAGCTGTTTTTTGAAAAAATGTGTAAAATCTAATAGTCCACAATTTCTTTATTTATAAAAATTTTTCAAAAGGGTTTACTAAATCGATATCAAGCATTGAATTTGACTATTATTATTCATTTTCATCACCACTTTCCATATCAATATGAAGATTAATCTCTTCTTCTGTGGGCAATTTGTCTAATATGTTCTTAGGCAATCTGTTATTTAACTTATACGTTGAAACACCAATAGGTACATTAGCTGACTGTAAGGACCAATCTACTGTAACTCTATTTTTTTCTCTGCATAATAATAGTCCAAGTGTAGGATTATCGTATTCTTTTTTTAACAATTTATCAACAACTGTTACATAAAATCCTATCTGTCCAACATATTCAGGTTTAAATTCTCCAGCTTTTAGTTCTACTACTATATAACACCTTAATTCTAAATGATAAAATAACAAATCAATATAAAAATCCTGATTATCAACCGATATTTTATATTGATTCCCTACAAAACTGAACCCTTTACCAAGTTCTAATAACACATCTCTAATTTTTGAAACCATCCTATTTTCTAATTCCTGTTCTTTATAATTACTGTTTAATGAAATAAATTCAAAAATATAGGGATCTTTTACTGTATTATTTACTAAATCACTATCTTTAGGAGGTAATAAAAATGAAAAATTATTATCACTTTTACCAATTCTTTTATGAAATTCTGAATCTATTTGAAGTGCTAAAACGTTTCTACTCCATCCATTTTTAATGGCATTTTCTGCATATATTTTTCTTATATTTTTATCTTTAATTTTTTCAATTAGTAATAAATTATGACCCCAGGGCAATTTGGCAACAAGCTGTTGCCAATTCTCATCATCAGCATACTCTTCGTAAAATAACCTCATTGATCTTATATTTCTTTCTGAAAAGCCTTTCATATTTGGAAAAGTTAATTTAAGTTCCATAGAGACTTGTTTAGTAAAACTATTACCATATTTTTTGTTTTATGAAACTATCTTGCCTAATCTGAAATATAACATGATTAAATTGCTATTGACTTGTTGCATTGTTTTTATCTGTGCGTTTAAAATTTCTTCCTTTATATTACCAATTATTTTTTTAAAGTCTTTTTCTAACATAAAATTACTCCTTTCTTAATTAACAGATAATGGGGGGTTAACTATGCGGTATCAACCAAAATGTTTTACCCTATTTTTTAATAAAAATAGCCAATTTTACTCATTTTGAGCCATTTTTTGTTACTTTTTTAAAAAACGCGTAAGATCTCAATGCTCGTAATTTATTTATAAGTATTTCTCGTATGTCTAAATAAATTGGTATCAAACAGTTGGTATTTGCCTTTTTTTCATCCATCTAAATCAATTCTTTTTAATATTATTTTCTTCCTTCTCAACGTGTTTTTGCACATTTTCCTTTAAGATTATGTCGTATTTAATTGGCTGTACATCTCCTACAACTATATCTTCAAATTGAACCGTACCATCTGGATAAACAGGAACTCTTTGTATTAAATATTGATGACTATCCGCAACACTAACTACATCATCGTTATTAATTTGAATATTTGCTAAATCAATTTCTTTAAAATCAGATTTTGATATAATCTGTGTTAAAATTTCAAACAATTCTTCATCATCAAAACCAGCGTTATTAAATTTAGAAATTAATGAAGGCTCTACCATTTTCATTTTATCAATCAAAGAGTTTTTTAATTGAATTGTTTTGGAAGATAATCTTTCACTATTATTATAAATTTTTGAAAAATATTCACACGATTCTTTTATGGAAGAAAAGTCATCATATTTAGTATCTGATAATCTAATATAAAGAGCATTAATTGTTAACTCACATAAATCATCAATAGCACTAAAAATATTTTTATCCATCAAATTTCTATCCATACAATACTTAATATTCTTTGGAAAATGCTTTACTAATAATTCTTTATATTTTTCTCTTGTCATTGAATCATTAAAATTTTCATCTCTTTTGATATACTCAAACAAAGTTACTTTATCCTCATGATAAGAATAATTTAAAACAAATACATTTATACAATCTTTTAATTTTAAAAATGCACCTTCAGAGAGACAATCTTTTAACAATTCAATAATGTTATTACATATTTTATTTTTTTCTTCCAAACTATCTGCAAACATCATTTTATTTATTAAATTCCTATTGTTTCCCAACAATATTTGAATATTTTTATAGAACACATTATTAATTGCATACTTTTGCGTTGGTTGAGTTTTAAAATCATTTTGATGAAATTCTTCGCCATTTTCATAATTGTTTATTTCAACATAAGTATAATTTAATTCACCATATTCTATTTCATTTTGTCTTTCGCTAACAACTGCTTCCTCAAATTTATTTAAAAATGCCTCTCTATATTCAAATCCTTCCATCAAAAAACTATCTTTATCAGTTTCAAGAGAACCTATTGCATGTCCTGCTTCATGAATAAAAAGTGTTAATGCTTCATGAAGGTTTTTAGAACTCCAATCATATTCTATTATTTTATCTTCCTTATATGTTGCTCCACTATTTTGTCCAATTCTATCTCTAGGAATTAATGTGTACTCTCTAAGAAAAATTATTGTTTTTTCTTTGCCAAAAAGTTTAACCATTTCTGGTAAAAGTTTTATTGCAAACTCTATTAATTCATTAGAATATCCTTTCGAATTTAAAATTTTAGATACTTGTTCTATCATTTTATTCCTCCTACTAATTAAGCATTAAATTATTTATTCTTAAGTTTGCTAATAAAAGTAATGCGTTTTTTCAGAAAAATTAAATAAATCGGTATCAAGCATTGAATCGGACTATTATTCATTTTTATCACCACTTTCTATATCTATATGAAGATTAATTTCTTCTTCTGTTGGCAATTTATCTAATATATCTCTTGGTATATATTCCTTTAGCTTATAAGAAGATACTCCAATTGGAAGATTTGTTCCTTTAAGTGACCATTCTACACTTAATTTATTTTTTTCTTTGCAAAGTAGTAAACCAATCGTTGGATTATCAATTTCTTTTTTTAATGTTTCATCAATAGCCGTTACATAAAACCCTAATTGACCAATATATTCTGGCTTAAATGAAGTAGCTTTTAGTTCAACAACAATATAGCATCTTAATTCTAAATGATAAAACAATAAATCAATATAGTAATCTCTATCTTTCATTGAAATTTTATACTGATTGCCAACAAAACTAAATCCTTTTCCTAGTTCGACTAATAAATTTTTTATTTTAATTAATAGTTCATTTTCTAGTTCTTGTTCTTTATAATCATTTTTTAATGATATAAAATCAAAAATATATGGGTCTTTTATAATATAATTTGCCAAATCAGAATTATCTTTAGGTAAAGTTATTACAAAATTATTATCGCTTGTACCAATTCTCAGATGATAATTCAATTCAATTTGATGAACAAGCATTGATCTTCCCCAACCATTTTCTATTATACCTTGTAAATAAATCTTTCTGATTTCTTTATCTTTTACTTTATCCATTAAAACCACATTATGTCCCCATGGAACTTGTGCAACAAGTTGTTGCATAACTTTATCATCTTTATATTCCATATAAAATTTTTTCATATATTTTAAGTTTCTTACAGAATAACCAGTAGCATTTGGATATTCTAATTTTAATTCTCTGGCTACTTCATCGATAAATTTATTACCATATTCATAATTATCATACAAAATTTTACCAAGTCTAAAATATAATTCAATTAAATTATGATTTACTTGTATTGCAGTTTTTAGCCCTATAGCTTTTATATCTGATTTTATAATATTAATAATTTGCTTAAAGTTTTCTTCCAACATAAATCCACTCCTTTCTTTATAAGATTACAATAAGATTTAGTAAGTTTCACCTTGCGGTATCAACCAGTTGATATTTATTTTTTTCATTCCTTTTTATTACTTCCTCAATTTAAATTATATTGATTTATAAAATCATCCACTTGTTCTTCAATATTTGTTTCAGTATTAATAGTATAATCTACTAAGTTATCATCTACACGTGGAACATTTTCCTTCATCCATAGATAATCATTAAAATTCGCAATAGAATAATTTGTGCCATCCCTTACTCGGGATAATAATCTCTCTTTAATAATCGATTCATCACACTCTAATCTAATTATATAATACTTATATCCTAATTTATTATAATACTTTATTTTTTCTTTCCAATTATGACAAAAACAACTATCACAAATACAGCTATTACTATTTTTTAATAATAATTCTAAACGATATTTCTGCAAATCACTTTTTAAATTAGTAGAATCATGATAATCATTTAGCCAATCTCTAACTAAATCATTATTTAATATTACAGAATTATCTTTTTTAGCAATTACTTTCTTTTACCCATACCAGTATAAGCGTCAAACAATATAATATATGGATTATCTTTATTTCCTTTTGGAATAGGAAAATCTTTTATAAATTTAGTTCTAATATCCATATAATTTTTCCTCCTTTTCAAGTAACCGTTTAATCAAATCATAAACACCAATTAAATCATTTGACTACTACTCATCACCATTACAAATTTTACTTTCTTCTAAATATTTTTTATAAAATTGATCCATTGTAGAAATATACTCTTGGTCTTGAATAACTCTATACTTTTCATATTCACTTTCTGCTTTTTCTACTGCTTGTTTATGAGAAACATTTCCCGAATGTTTTAAGATATCTTTTCTTCTAAATTTTAATAAATCGTCTGTAGCATTAATCCAATCTTGCATAGTCATAACATGTCTTTCTTTAGCTTCATCTTCTGCAAATACTAAAAACATATTTGTTAAATCATTTAATTTAGTCAATTCTTCTTCATTCAAATAATTTTTAGCAATTACTACATCATACTTGTATATTAATCCATCAGGTGAGTTATTCCAATTAGTAAGTCCCATATGTTTTTTATTAGCGTTTGCTCTACTATAAATAAGTTCTGCTGCAGTATGACCGGAGATAGCATAATGAAGTTTATTTTGAACAATTTTAAAAAATGTATAAGCTTCTTCTGATTTAGGATTATAATCTGTAGAGGTTGCTATAAATAAGTCTGTAATTTTTTGATATGCCATTCTTTCACTTACTCTGATTGTTTTAATTCTCTCTAATAATTCATCAAAATATTTAGCATCATATTTATTTCCTTTAATAAATCTTTCATCATTTAAAGCAAATCCCTTTATTATATATTCTTTTAACACATTAGTAGCCCATATTCTAAATTCAGTCGCTTTCTTAGAGTTTACCCGATAACCAACAGCTATAATTGCATCTAAACTATATATTTTGGTTTTATAATTTTTTCCATCATTTGCAGTTATCGAGGAATCCTCGACAACTGCAAATTCATCTAATTCTTTATCTTTAAAAATATTTTTTAAATGTAATGATATATTATCAACACTACATCCAAAAACCTTAGCCATCCCTTTTTGAGTAAGCCATAAAGTTTCATCTCTATATATTGCATCAACCACTACATTTCCATCTTTATCTTTATAAATTAATAAGTCATTCTGTCCTTCTAACATATTTATATTCCTCCCTTCTTTTATATACTAATATTTTACTATTATTTTGATAATATCCTTATTTTGAACCAATTTTAATTTTTTCCCAATAATAAAATTATTAAAAGATTCCTCATTTTGAAAAATATATAAAAACTAAATTTTATTATTTCTTTATTTTATAAGGGTCTAAAAATGGTTTGGCATAATCTCAACGATATACATACAGTTTATTTTTTATTACCTTTACCTTCTCTAATTATTCAACTTTAATATTAATATGTTTTTCAACTATTTCTATATTTTCCCCTTGCAATTCTACTTCCAAGTATACTCCATCGGGTCTACCTGTCATATTCACATTATCTGTTAATGAACCAACTACAAAATACTTTTTACCATCTTCATACAATTGTTTTGTCCAGTGCTGATGTCCACTAAATATTGCTAGTATATTATCATCGTTTTTAATTATACTTTTTATAACTTTTCTATTACTCATAAGTCCTTCTTCTGGACATTTTTCAAACCAATAATTCCCTATTAATTCATCTTCTGCAATGCCAAAATGCGTAAAAATCACACAAGGTAATTTATTTTTTTTCAAGTCATCTTTTAACCAATTAATATCATCCTCTGACATACATTGTGCCTTATATATTCCACCATCATCACTACCTAAATCTTCTCTTATATTAGTTGATAATATAATAAAATGATAATGATTTAAATCAAAAGAAAATGTTGCGTTATTAATACCCATAATTTTTTCCAATTCATCCCGTGAATTCATAGTTCTTAAATCATGATTGCCAATGACCGAATAAAAAGGAATTTTAATTTTTCTCAGCCTATTCCAAATATAAATATAATTAGCGATATCTTTATCATGAGTGTATGTATCTTCAATTAAATCCCCTAAACAAATACACATATCAAGTTTAGATTTATTTATTTTAGAAATTAATTCATCAATTATTGGTATAGAAAATTGTGTTAGCTTTTTACTTAAATTAAAATCTAGTAGTTCTGGTCTTTTATCCAAATAATGAATATCTGAAAAAACAATAAATTTACATTGTTTTATTTCAGTATTCGACAATTTTTTTCGATTATCCATTAAAAGCACCTCCTTTTTTTGAATTGCTTTAAAGATAAATATTTTTCTCTTGTCATCACATATGAATAATCTTCAGTTAATTCATCTAAAAACGTATATTGAACCATTTTAGTTTGTTCTTGCCTTTCAAAACCTAATCTCTCCATAATTTTCCATGATGCTGGATTGCAAATAGCAGCACCAGTAATAATTGCATTAATATCACATTCTAAAAACATATAATCTATCATTCCTTTTGCTGCTTCGGTAGCATACCCTTGTCCTTGATTCTTTGGATCTATTAACCATCCAACTCCTCTGATACTAGAATCATTAATAGTATTATCCTCTATATTTCTTTCATGACATGAAATCCTCCCTATACATTCTCCCGTTTCTTTTAAAAATATACTCCATCTAAATACATCTTTATCATTAGCGTGTTTTATATCTTGTTCATAATATTCTTTTTGTAAATTCCAATCTAATAATTTTGTTCTAAATTTTTGAGGTACAGTTAAAAAATATTTATTAACTTCCGGAATCATTAATACTTTCCACAAATAATATTGCTCATCCATAGTTTGCGCTTTTAATACTAACCTATCAGTTTCTATTGTAGAACTACCTAAATATCTCATATATACTCCTCGCCTTTTCCTTTCTCAATATTATAGCATATAACCTTTAATTATTTATTAATCCACTTTCATATTTCATACTTACTTCTTATTTGCCATCCTCATAAATGATAATAGAGTCAATACATTTGGTAACAATACCACTATTTAATTCTTTAATTTCTTCTTTATCTATAAACATTAATCAATTTTTTACTTATTTATTCCATATGTTATACGTATTTTTAATGACTTTTTACAACCATAAATTTATAAATATTTCTACTTTCTTATTATTGTTGGTTTTGACTTATATTCTTTATAATGAACATTAGTTTTCAAAGCATATATTAAATATTTATCAAAAATTTTTGTCATTATTTTAGGTATATTTTCTAAAAAAGTATTTAACTGTTCTTCATGAGAATCTTCATTACTGGTTTCCTCTTCATTCTTTGGAAAATCTGATATTCCCTTTATTACAATACATTCCACATCATTAGCTCTACATATATATTCAATTGCTGCAGACTCTGTATCTGCTATTGTTATGCCATTTTCCTTTAATTCTAAATAGTCTTTCCACATAACTACTGGTTTATCTGCTGTACCAATCGTACCTGTCAAAATTTCTTCATCATCAAAATCATTTAACACAGTAAATGAATCTTTTATTAAAGGCTCAGTTTCTTTAACTGTACAATCATATTGAACAGCTTTATTAGGTATAAAAACATCTAATGGTTTATATCTATCATCAATTCCTGCACATGTGCCTACAACAATAATTTTATTAAACTTAAAATGATCTATCATATATTGAGTAGATGCCGAAGCATTCATCTTTCTTACTCCACCTAAATATAAAATAACTTCTTGATTATCAATCATCATTCTAAAATATTCCCCAAAAGGATATTTTTCACATTCTTCATGAGACACACCAAAATAATTTAATGTAATCTCCCATTCTTTTTTTACAGCAACACTTATTCCTATCATTTTATCACTTCTTTGCAGAATAATTTTATCTATAATCATTTTCTATTTTATCACAAGTTAGCTTAATAAAGAATTATTACAATTATAAATAATGATAAAAAATATTTCTAATGTAATTTGACAGACACAAAATAAATAGTTATTCTAATACATAGAAAAAGGAGAAAAATATATGATATTATGTCCAGATCATTATTTACAAATTCGAAAAACAAAAATATATCATCCTAAAGTTAAAAAAAGCTTTAAAATTACAGCTTTAGGAGATACTCATATAAGTAAAATAATTAAGAATACTAAATTATATCCATTACAAAAACACTTAGAAAAAGAAGATCCAGACTATTTTGTATTTATTGGAGATATAATTGATTTACCCAGTCAACTAAGAAATAAAACTATTCGACAAAATACAATCGAATTAATAAAAACAGCGGCAGCTATAGCACCAGTATTACTTGTATTGGGAAGTCATGATTATATTGAACCTAACAAAAAAAATCATAATTATTCATATAACCAGTACTTTTGGGAAGAAGTAATCGGCACAATGAAAAATGTACACTTATTACATAACGATATTTATCAAAATAACCAAGTGCTTTTTATGGGATACTGGCAAACACTAGAATATTATTATAATGATAATGATATACATCATGAAAATTTAGAAAAATTTTATGAAGATTTCATAAACTATCCGAATCTATATCAAAACCTACCACAAGAGATACCACGAATAGCTTTAATCCACTCTCCAGAATTTATAAAATTAAAAAGAAATCGTGAATTGATTCAAGAGTATGATTTATTAATCAGTGGTCACATGCACGATGGATGTGTTCCATTTGGTATAGGTTCTAAAACAACTGGTCTCATTAGTCCTAAAAAAGAATTATTTCCAAAAATGGCAAGAGGATTTTTTACACTAGATACAGATACCAATGTCATTGTATCAGGAGGTATTATAAAAATATCTGAATGTGCACCAAAATATTTACACCTAGCAAATCATTTATGTCCTATGCAAATGGACTCTATCATATTTACATCAGAAAACCAACCAGTAGAAATATCAAAATCAAAAATATATACACGTTAAAAGGAATACCAATACGGATTCCTTTTATTATTTCTATTTTACAATTTTTTATATACACACCAATCTATCTTTCGATATCAAAAGACTTAATTAATTCCTGTACCTTATGATATAAAGATTCTCCAGTATTACTATCATAACTATTAGCATACTGAAAATAGTCATCTTTATAAAATCCAAACACCCTATTTCCTGAATCACGTACTGGACGAAATTCATAACTTTTATTTTTTATTTCCTGTTTGATAAATTGTATAATTTTATCATAATCTAAATCAGACAATGTATAACCATCAGATATAGATTCTAACGGAATATGATTTTCTTCTAAAAATGGTGTACTTCTTGAATAAAATGTATAAAAATATATTTTTTTATCCTTAGTTATTACAGTTCCTGCTCTTCCAGGATTATATAATCCCCACCAATTAGATACACATAAAATACTATTTTCCTCTAATTTTTCTACTTTTTCTTTAAGATTTTTTAATTCTTCTTTCATACTATCTCCCTCTTTCTGCTATAATTATATTATATTAAATTATATATTTGGTCGCATAGAAAGGGACATTTTATGAAAGAAAAATTACAAGAATATATCACTAAAAATTACTTACCAGATATTAGAGTAAGAAGTAAAAAATCTAATACAATAGCAACAGAACTTGATAATAAAAAATTATCAAAAGCGTATAATACTAATGAATATCAAACCTCAAAAATAGACAATTTTATTAATAAAAGTATAACAAACACTAGTTTTCAAGAATTATTGTTCAAATACATAGATGAAAGAAACTTAAAAGATAGTGATGTTTATAATAAAGTTCATATCGATAGAAGACTATTTTCAAAAATAAGAAGTAATAGCCAATATCATCCAAGTAAAGATACAATTATCTTACTAGGATTATCCTTAAAACTAAATGAAAAAGAAATAGAAGAATTACTAAATAGTGCTTCCTATTCTCTACCAAAAAATAATATATACGACTTAATTATAAGATTTTGTTTTGTAGAAGAAATATATGATATTAAAGAAATTAATGAATTATTAGCAACATATAATTGCAAATTGTTTTCATATTAAAAAGTTAATAAAAAATCACTTTATTCACTAGTTTCAAAATCTACCAATTTTTTTAAATAAGAGATATCATTATCATTCATATTTAAACCTTCTACTTCTTCTTTATCAAGTAACAATAACTTTGATACTTCATGATCTAGCTTATTCTTATTATCTACAAAATACTTTAAAAGTTCACTAGAGCTAAAATTTAACACTCCAGTATAGATAATTCCATAATTTCTACCAGGATTAGGCGTTTTTAAATACTTCATTTGATAACTACATACCTGTTGTCTATTATATAAGTCTAAATTTAACTCTTCCAATAATTCCCTTTGTAAACAAAAATCAGGATGAAACTCATCACTACTTAAATCCTTCTCTTCAACCATACCACCAATAATATTAATTTTGTCATGACTATTTTTAATAACTACATATTTATCATCTAATGTTTGAAACAAAATAGCAACAAATAAACTTCTAATATCTAAATCGTTATGATTCTTTGAATAAATTAACCAGGAATATCTAGCTTTACCTATTTCAAGTATATTTGTAGCAACATCAAATTGAGTAACAGATAGTAACTCTCCATCCCAGTATCCCTCATGTTTTTCGAGAAACTCTTCCCAATTTTTTTCTACTTTACTTTCTAAATCAGAATTAAGATGTATCTCAAAAGGAGTTCCATTTTTAATAATCGGAACTTCTTTTATCTTTTTTAACATACTACATCACTCCAAAATCACATACATATCACTGTCTAATTATGTAATTTTGAATTTTCCATTTTAATACCATAACTTTCTAGCTTAGATTGATATAACTCTACTACTTCACCAGAATAATGCATTGGTAAAACAACCTCTTGAACATAACCTTCTAATATTTCTTTAGTTTGTTCTACTCCATAGTTATTTTGACAAAACTCTATAGATAAATCTATCGAATTACCAAGTTCTTCTAGTCTCTCAGGCATAATAATATCAGCTTCACGATATAATTCTTTATTAAGACACTTAAATTCAAGTCCCATGGAACGCCTTGCTTGAACAGCACTTAAATATTCACCAATCAAACAGTCACATCCGTCACTCAATAAAACCATACCCGTATAGTTTGTCTTTTCTTTATCTAAAATAACCTCATTAACAGAACTTCCCTGTTCTGCATTCAACGTAAGTCTTCTTTTTTCTAATAAATCCGGTGTTAATAACTTAGTACAAACATTTCCCGAAAAAGAATAACCTGCATCAATATAATAACCATTATCTGTCTTTCCAATAGTCTTTAGTCCAGGATACATTTCTTCTCTAGTTGCAATATCAACCTCACTCATACCTAACAAATTAGAAGAAGAAACCTCTGTTACTAGTAACAATTTCTTATCCATAAAACTATCCATCATTTGATTTGTAAATAAGGTAGCAGAAGTATATGCATGACCATTTTTTCTATAATAAGGCCCTCCGGGAAACTGTTCTGGATTATCAGTTGCAGTCGCAACAAAAGAAAACTTCTTACCATTTTCAAAAGAAGAAAAACTACCTACATCATCCCTCCAAATTCTAGCTACATAATTAGAAACAACATCTTCAAATTGAAATAATCGATTAGCTAACACTTCTACTCTACATCCCAAAGAAGAAGCATCATGAGGATAATGATAATAAGGAGCTTCTAACTTATTAACAACCTCAGGTGCTAATAACTCCTCATTAATTTTACTAGATATGTCATTCGGAAAAGGAATGTCAAACTCATCAAGAAAAGAAGTAACATTAGAATAAAACATTTCAATATCTTTTCGCTCATTATCTAAAAATTGACCATAATCATATTCTTGCATAATACTACGAAACTCCCTAACAATTCTAAATAAATCACCAGTCATAGTGCGATCACGTAAATAATCAAAACATCTCATAAAAACTCCTTCTAACACTAAAGATTAGAAACACTTAACACCTCATGCTCCACATTACATAAAAACTTTAGTGAAATATTAGATAATGGTAAAAAATCAAGTAACTTCACACTAGGAAAGATTTTTTTACAACAAATAGCATCTGAAATCAAATACCACATACTATCATTTTCTAAAAAACTCCCTGCTTCTCCTTGATAAGAATTAGCAACAAACAATTCAAAATCAAAAACTCTATCAGGGTATTCAACAACTAATCTTCCTACAGATTTAATATCAGAAATAGTAATACCCGTTTCTTCTCTAAATTCTCGAACAGCTGCTTCTTCACTAGTCTCTCCATCTTCAATCTTTCCCCCAGGAATATCTAGATATCCCTTTTGATTTCCATTTTTATATCTGATAGCCATCACCTTATCACCTTGAAATAAAAATGTTCTAACAGCCTTTCTGACAGGTTTCATATCTATCACCTCTTTATCTAACTATACCAAAATTATCATAATAGATAAAGAAAAAAACATACCAAAGTATGCTTTTACTCTTTTATACCAAATCTAGAAAAAGGAAA
>CALVVW010000027.1 GCA_944364005.1 uncultured Bacilli bacterium
CATGTTACTATTAAATCAATAAAATCACTTACACTTAGGTAATTAGATGTGCGGACACTTATTATTTCCATTTATAAAAGGATTTCTAATATCCTTTTTTTCTTTACTTTTTATTTTCTCTTTAGTAAAATATAGGTGAAGGTGATAGTATGGCAAAATTAAATAATAGTGGTTGGGGTGTTGGAAATATGATAACTTTTTTAATCATTTTTATTTTATTTTTACTTATCATTGCATATTTAGTTTATACTTTTGATCAAGAAGATCCTGAAATTCATATAATAAATGAAGAAATGATAATTTTTGAGTAATTCTATTGACTTTCAGAATACTTAATGTTATATTATATCTGCTGATTAAATATCTTTGCTTTAGGGCAAAGTTTTATTTAGAAGTGATGATGATACACCTGGATATGTGTAAAGAAAGGAGATATATTTTATGCCTACAATAAACCAATTAATTCATAATAAGCGTAAACAAAAGGTTAGAAAGAGTAGTGCTCCAGTATTAAATGTTGGATTAAATACTTTAAAAAAGAAAGCAACTAATACTAGCTCTCCTCAAAAACGTGGTGTTTGTACTCGTGTTGGTACTAAAACACCTAAGAAGCCTAACTCAGCATTACGTAAATATGCTCGTGTTCGTTTATCTAATGGTAAGGAAGTTGATACATACATTCCTGGTATTGGACATAACTTACAAGAACATAGTGTTGTATTAATTCGTGGTGGTCGTGTTAAAGACTTAATCGGAGTTCGTTATCATATTATTCGTGGTACATTAGATACTGCTGGTGTTAAAGATCGTAAACAAGGCCGTAGTAAATATGGTGCTAAAAAACCAAAAGATAGTAAGTAATTAGAAATTTTGAAGGGAGGAAGTTACAATGCGTAAAAGACGTGCTGTTAAAAGAGACGTATTACCAGATCCAATATATAAGTCAAAAGTTGTTACAAAGTTAATTAATACAGTTATGTTGGATGGTAAAAAAGGTATTGCTCAAACAATCGTGTATGAAGCATTTGATAAAGTAAAAAATAAAACTGGTAAAGATGCTCTTGAAGTATTTGAAGCCGCTATGGAAAATATTAAACCACAACTAGAAGTTAAGAGTCGTCGTGTTGGTGGTTCTAACTATCAAGTACCTATTGAAGTATCGCCAGCGAGAAGTCAAGCTTTAGCTTTAAGATGGCTAACTAAATATTCTCGTGACCGTGGTGGTAAGGGAATGGCTGATAATTTAGCTAATGAAATTATAGATGCATCTAATGGTACAGGTGCAGCTGTTAAGAAACGTGAAGATACTCATAGAATGGCAGAAGCTAATAAGGCTTTCGCTCATTATAGATGGTAGGAAAGGAGTCATTATATGGCAAGAGATACGTCTTTAGAGAAGACAAGAAACTTTGGAATTATGGCTCATATTGATGCAGGTAAAACTACTACTACTGAACGTATTTTGTTCCATGGTGGTAATATCCATAAGATTGGAGAAACTCATGATGGAGAATCTCAAATGGACTGGATGGCTCAAGAAAAAGAACGTGGTATCACTATCACTTCTGCAGCTACTACAGTTCATTGGAAAGGATATCGTTATAATATTATCGATACTCCAGGACACGTAGACTTTACTATTGAAGTTTCTCGTTCATTACGTGTACTTGATGGATCTGTAGCTTTACTAGATGCTCAAGCAGGTGTTGAACCACAAATGGAAACTGTATGGCGTCAAGCTGATGAGTTTATGGTTCCTAGAATTATTTTTGCGAACAAAATGGGTAAAATGGGTGCTGATTTTGCATATAGTATTAAATCAGTGAAAGATCGTTTAGGAGTAAATGTTTGCCCTATTGAATGGCCAATTGGAGCTGAAGATGATTTCCGTGGTGTTATTGATTTAGTTACTATGAAGGCTATTGAATTTGATGGAAAACCAGAAGAAGATGCTAAGGAAATTGAAATTCCTGCTGATTTAAAATCTTTAGTTGAAGAAAAACATGCTGAATTAATTGATGCTGTTGCTGAATTTGACGATGAGATGATGGAAGTATATTTAGATGGTGGAGAAGTTAGCGTTGATATGATTAAACGTGCTATCCGTAATGGATGCCTTGCTACTAAGTTTTTCCCTATGATGTGTGGAGATGCTTTAGGTAATAAGGGTATTAAGCCATTAATGGATGCTGTTATTGATTATTTACCAAGTCCTTTAGATGTTGAATCTATCAAGGGTACAGATTTAGATGGTAATGATGCTGTTCGTCATCCTAGTGATAGTGAACCATTCTCAGCTTTAGCATTTAAAGTTATGACTGATCCTTTTGTTGGACGTTTAACTTTCTTTAGAGTTTATTCTGGTCACTTATCAAGTGGTAGTTATGTATTAAACTCTACTAAAGATTCTAAAGAGAGAATTGGTCGTATTCTTCAAATGCATGCTAATAATCGTAAGGAAATTAGCGATGTATATACAGGAGATATTGCTGCTGCTGTTGGACTTAAGAATACAACTACTGGTGATACTTTATGTGATGAAAAGAAACCTATTATTTTGGAAAGTTTAGTAGTTCCTGAACCAGTTATTCAATTAGCTGTTGAACCTAAATCTAAAGCTGATCAAGATAAAATGGCATTAGCATTACAAAAGTTAGCTGAAGAAGATCCAACATTTAAAGTTCATACTGATCATGAAACTGGTCAAACAGTTATCGCTGGTATGGGTGAGTTACACTTAGATGTATTAGTAGATCGTATGAAACGTGAGTTTAATGTTGAAGCAAATGTTGGTGCTCCACAAGTTGCTTATCGTGAAACAATTAAACAAGCAGGAGATTGTGAAGGTAAGTATATTAAACAATCTGGTGGACGTGGACAATATGGACATGTCTGGGTTAAGTTTGAACCAAATCCAGATAAAGGTTATGAATTTGTTGACCAAATCGTTGGTGGTGTTGTTCCTCGTGAATACATTCCAGTTGTTGACAAAGGATTACAAGAAGCTATGCAAACAGGTATTTTAGCAGGATATCCTATGATTGATGTTAAATGTACTTTATTTGATGGTAGCTATCATGATGTTGACTCTAATGAAATGGCATTCAAGATTGCTGCTAGTATGGCTTTAAAAGAAGCTAAGAATAAATGTAAACCTGTTTTACTTGAACCAATTATGAAAGTTGATGTTACTACACCAGATGAATATTTTGGTAATGTCATGGGTGATTTAACAAGCCGTCGTGGTCGTCCATTAGGACAAGAAAGTCAAGGAAATGCTGTTAAATTAAGCGCTATGGTTCCACTTGCTGAAATGTTTGGTTATGCAACTAATCTTCGTTCTAATACACAAGGTCGTGCAACATTCGTTATGTTCTTCGATCACTATGAAGAAGTTCCAAAAAATATTTCTGATGAAATTATTAAAAAGAGTGGAAATTAATTAAAAGTGTATCAAAATAGTTGAAAATCTTTCAATTATTAGATAAAATATATTTTGTAAATGAAAAAGGAGGAAATTATAATATGGCAAAAGAAAAATTTGATCGTTCAAAACCACATGTTAACATTGGTACAATTGGACACGTAGATCATGGTAAAACTACTTTAACTGCTGCTATTAGTAAAGTTTTAGCTGGTAAAAACGGTAATGAAGCTGTTGATTTCGCTAATATCGATAAAGCACCAGAAGAAAGAGAACGTGGTATTACAATTAATACTGCACACATCGAATATAGTACAGAAAAGAGACATTATGCTCATGTTGACTGTCCAGGACATGCTGACTATGTTAAGAACATGATTACTGGTGCAGCTCAAATGGATGGTGCTATCTTAGTTATTGCTGCTACAGATGGACCTATGGCACAAACTCGTGAACATATCTTACTTGCTCGTCAAGTTGGAGTACCTAAAATGGTTGTATTCATGAATAAATGTGATATGGTTGACGATCCAGAATTATTAGATTTAGTAGAAATGGAAATTCGTGACTTATTAAATGAATATGGTTACGAAGGAGATGAAACTCCAATCATCCGTGGTTCTGCTCTTAAAGCTCTTGAAGGAGATCCTCAATGGGTAGAGAAGATTAACGAATTAATGGATGCTGTTGATACTTGGATTCCAACTCCTGAGAGAGATAATGACAAACCTTTCTTAATGAGTATCGAAGATGTATTTACAATTACTGGACGTGGTACAGTTGTTACTGGTCGTGTTGAACGTGGTACATTAAAACTTAATGATGAAGTTGAAATCGTTGGTATTAAACCTACTAAGAAGACTGTTGTTACTGGAATTGAAATGTTCCGTAAACAATTAGATTATGCTGAAGCTGGAGATAATGCTGGAGTATTATTACGTGGTATTTCTCGTGAAGAAGTTGAACGTGGACAAGTTCTTGCTAAACCAGGAAGTGTTACACCTCATCATAAATTCAAAGCTGCAGTATATGTATTAAGTAAAGAAGAAGGTGGACGTCATACTCCATTCTTCGCAAACTATCGTCCTCAGTTCTATTTCAGAACTACAGACGTAACTGGTGTTATTTCATTACCTGAAGGTGTTGAAATGGTAATGCCAGGTGATAACGTTAATATTGAAGTTGAATTAATTCACTCAATCGCACTTGAACAAGGAACTAAATTCTCTATTCGTGAGGGTGGACGTACTGTTGGTGCTGGTAACGTTACTGAAATCGTTGAATAATGATGATGAAAAGAACCATAAGGTTCTTTTTTTGTGTATAAAAAAAAGCGTTATTTAACGCTTCAAATTATTTAGGTTTTTGTGTAGGGCTTTTACTTTCCATCCTTCTAATTCATCTAGGTATGGTTCATAATAGTCATTTAAAACATAAGTATCTTTTCTAAAATAAAATGCAAAAGCTATTTCTGCAAAGGAATTAGGTCCTATATAGTTTTCAATACCATTTTTAGTGGCGTTTACTATTAATACAATTTCATTGTTTGGATTGCTAATTCTATCAAAATGAGCACGTGATGCAATTTCTTTTGGTAGACCTTGCATACATTCGACTGGAAGTAGGACTTCATAATCTCTTTTTTCTAATTCATCTTTTATCTTTATGATTTCATCTTTTACTTTCATGCTACCGCAAAGTACAATTTTAGTTTTTTTCATAGGTTACCTCTTTCTATTTGTTCTTTCCTAGACTTTTATATAAATTATAAGTAAAGTTATTCAATATAATATCAAATTCTCCAATATATTCTGTAATAATAGAATTAAAACCTAATTTCATTTCGTTTAGTCCACTGAACTTATTTCTTCTTTCAAATTCTCCTACGATGGCGTTTAGATTTAAGTATTTTAAATGCTCTTTATTATAATCATCTATCATTCGCCATTTTAATAGGTATCCTGGATTTAAATTAGAATATTTGGTATCAAACCCGTCCATATATAAAAATGCAGAATTATCATATTTAATTACAATTGCACCAGCTACAATTAGTCCTTCTGGATACTGCTTTAGTAATTCTGTTGCTTGTACCATACTATTTTTATAGGTATTTAATAATTTGTCTGACTCCATTTTTTTATTTAATAGACCGTTTTTTAATTTAGGCGAGGTATTTATATCTTGAATTTTTTCTGCTATCTGATCATTTCTTTCCATTTCTCTTTCGTAGGCACGTCTGCTATTAATTACATAGATTTCTGTATTTATTTTAGCATAATATACTTCGGCATCGTCTCCATAGTTACTAATTAATTCTCTATAGAACTCAATTGGTTTGGGAGATTTTCTTTTTATAAAATTATATAAAACATTAATGTTTTTACTTGGCTCTTTATAACATTCGATTCCTGAATTAGCAGCTTTTCTTATCTTATGTCTTGTCCTCTTATCAAAACTATTAAATATTGTTCTTATATCTTTGTTTAAAAGTACTAAAGCTTCCCAACGTGGTTTTTCTCCTTCAAAAAATAATGTTTTTCCTTGATGAATAAAGCCAGCACTTTCTAAATTAGCCGTAATTAAATTAATTTGATTGTTGAAGTTCATGATATTTCCTTCATGATCTCGTACTGTTGTGGGAATATATGGATCTATTTTTAGAAGCATAAATCCTTGTTTTCCTAATATTTTTTTTAGTTTTTCTGCTAATTCTTTTACTTGATTAGGATTTTCATAATTAAATAGTATTCCTCTAGGAGCATAAGCAATTTTATGTCCCATAAATACTTCTTTATATATGATTAAAGAGGCGCCAATTAATGTATTGGTATCGTCAGTGATTCCTAAAAAATGGACATTAAAACCGAATTTTATCATGGTGTTTCCATATACTGATGTCTGGTAATAATTACGATAACGATGTGTTTTTGCATATCTATCAAATTGTTCTGGGCTGATAGTTACTATTTTCATAGACGCGTCTCCTATTCTTTGTTCATTATATCATATTATACTGAAATCTTTCAATATATAGCGTCTAATTTCAGTGGTCAAATTTGGGCTTTTATAGTATACTTATAGTGGTGATATTATGTTTGAAAATCAGAAAATATTAATTTTAGGTTTTGCTAGAAGTGGTTATGAAGCTGCGAAGGTTTTAGCTAAAAGAGGTAATGAAGTTATTTTAAATGATGCTAAAAAAGAAGAAGAGTTAGATCAGGATAAAATACAAGAATTAAACGATTTGGGAGTTCAGTTCGTTTTTGGTTCTCATCCTGATGATTTGTTAGATTCTTCTTTTGATTATTTGATTAAAAATCCTGGTGTACCTATTCATCATAAATATGTATTAAAAGCAAGAGAACTTCATGTGGAAGTTATTAACGAAGTAGAAATGGCGTATCGTTTGTTTCCTAAAAATGTTACTTTAATTGGTATTACTGGTACGAATGGTAAAACTACTACTACCTCTTTAACTTATGAAATTGTAAAGAGAGCCTTAGGAGATAGAGCATTTCTTGCTGGAAATATAGGGTATCCTTTATCTAGTATTTTAAATGATTTAAAAGAAGGGGATACAGTTGTGATGGAAGTTTCTTGTCAACAACTTGAAAATTTATCTACCTTTCATCCCTCTATTGCGGTTATGACAAATTTAAGTCCTGCCCATGTTGACTTCTTTGGTTCTTATGATGCTTATAAAAAAGTAAAAGCTAAATTGTTTCAAAATCAAACTAAAGATGATGTTGCGATACTAAATATTGAAAATGGTGATGTGTTAGAAGAGACTAAAAATATTTTATCTACCACTAAATATTTTTCTAGTAAGCATACTATTAACGGGTGCTATTTAGAGGGACGAGATATTTATTATTATGGTGAGAAAGTATTAAGTCGTGATGATATCTTTATTGCAGGAATACATAATGTAGAAAATGTTATGGCTGCGATTATGGTAGCGAAAGAACTTCATATTTCTAATGATATTATTTTAGATGTTGTACGTAATTTTACAGGGGTAGAACATCGCTTGGAGTATGTTGACACTGTGGAAGGACGTAAGTTTTATAATGATACTGAAGCTACGAATATTAAGTGTACTCAGATTGCTTTATCTTCTTTTGATGAGCCAGTAATTTTAATTTTAGGGGGATTAGAACGAGGACAAGATTTTTCTCAATTATCTTCTTACATAAATCATGTAAAATGTATTATTGGTATTGGAGAATGTCGTAATAGAGTTGTTGATTTTGGAAAGAGTGTAGGTATTCCTACTTATAGTTATGAGTTTTTAAAAGATGGATTTCAAAAATGCTATCAGGAGTCTAGTTCTGGAGATGTCATTTTATTGAGTCCTGCTTCTGCTAGCTGGGATCAGTATAAGGAATGTGAGATTCGTGGAGCAGAGTTTAAAAAATATGTTTTCGATTTAAAAAAAGATGTGCTAGATAATAATTCGTGATATAATAGATATTGTGAAAGGATGATGTTTGTGAAAATTAAAGACGTAAAAGCTAGAGAAATATTAGATTCTCGTGGTAATCCTACTGTTGAAGTAGACGTTATTTTAGAAAATGGTGTTAGAGGACGTGCCGCTGTACCAAGTGGAGCATCTACTGGTGAAAGAGAAGCATTAGAGATGCGTGATGGTGGAAGTCGTTATAATGGTAAAGGCGTTTTAAATGCTGTTAAAAATGTTAATACTATTATTCGTGATAAAGTAATTGGTATGGACGCTGCAGATCAAAAAACACTTGATTACGCTATGATAGAGTTAGATGGAACAGAGACTAAATCAAAGCTTGGTGCTAATGCTATTTTAGGTGTTAGTATGGCTGCTTTAAAAGCTAGTGCTATCAATGAAGGAAAAGAATTATATGAATATGTTGGTGATGGTAAGACTTTACCAGTTCCAATGATGAATATTATTAATGGTGGAGCACATGCTGATAACAATTTGGATTTCCAAGAGTTTATGATTATTCCACAAAGAGATACTATTCATGAAAGAGTTCGTGTTGGAGCAGAAGTATTCCATGCTTTAAAGAAAGTATTAAATGATAAAGGATACTTTACTGGTGTTGGAGATGAAGGTGGATTTGCTCCAAACTTAGGTTCTAATAAAGAAGGCTTTGATTTAATTATTGAAGCAATTAAGAAAGCTGGGTATGAGCCAAGAAAAGATGTTTGTATTGCTATTGATGTAGCAGCTAGCGAATTCTATAGTGATGGAGTATATCATGTTGATGGAAAAGAATTAACTACTGATGAATTAATTAATTTTTATGAAGAATTAGTTAATACTTATCCAATTATTTCTATTGAAGATCCAGTAGATGAAAATGATTGGGATGGATTTACTAAGGTTACAGAACGCTTAGGAGATAAAATTCAATTAGTAGGAGACGATTTGTTTGTTACTAATAAAAAATGTCTTCAAATGGGAATTGATCATAAAGCAGGTAATGCCATTTTATTAAAAGTTAATCAAATTGGTACTATTACCGAGACACTTGAAACTATTGAACTTGCTAAAAGTCATGGTTATAAAACTATCATTTCTCATAGAAGTGGTGAAACTGAAGATACTACGATTGCTGATTTAGCAGTTGGACTTGATTTAGGTCAAATTAAGACTGGTTCTATGTCTAGAACAGATCGTATTTGTAAATATAATCAATTAATGAGAATTGAAGAAGAATTAAATCAATAATCAATAATACCTTATCGAATGATAAGGTGTTTTTTTTCTTGTGATTATTTATGGTGTTTGTTATAATATATAACTGTTAAGAGGGGATGATTATGCAGAAAAATTACAGGTTAAAGTCATTTGTTTTTTCTAGTATTTTTTCTTTTTTACTTACTGGTTGTCTTTCTAGTGAAGATAACCAGTTTTATCCTTTGGAAGAACAATCTATAAATACCAAAGATGATTTATCTAACGAATTTGATTATGCTAATTATTTTGATTCTATTGATGTTACGTACCGTAATTTTCAATTTTATATTTCTGATGATGCAATATTAGATATTGTAAGTAGTGCTAAGACTAAAAAGGAATGTTCTTTTGTTTTTGATGGGAATATTTCTAAATTAAAAGAAAAGATTCAAAATAATTCTTTACAGTATGTTAGTAATCATGGCGAATATATTTCAATATTTTTAGATTATTCTAGTGATTCTCTATTACGAGAAATTCAGCATGCTTGTACTAGTGCTTTTGATATAGCTTTAGAAAATTTAATTACTAATGCTACTAATAATTTAGATGAAGACATCTGTCATATACAAACATTTAGTATTGTTTTGGGAGATACTTCTCAGGTTGAGGATAAAAATCAGTCTAGATTTGAAGTTGGAGTTATTCCAGCTATTAATGATGAAGATGAAAACTTAATTATTTTAGATTATCCTTCTATTGTTGAAGCTTGTCAAAATGCATCTTATTATGATGTTGTTGATGCTATTACTTTAACTTTGGAGCATGAATTAAATCACTGTAGACAAGATTCTTGTTCTTGTCGAATGAATGCTTCTCAACAATATCAATCCATTGATTATAATAGTCCCTTTGTTAGTTTCCTTACTGAGGCTTCTGCTGAGTCAGAATTATATAATTTAGAAAAGGTAGGAGATGTTGACGATGCGACTACTTATAATTATTCTTATATTTCTGAGAGAGAATCAGAATCTTTATTATGGTTGCTTTCATTATTTCGAGAAGATGTTACTATTTCTGATTATTATAATGCCATTTTTGATTCTGATTTAGAGCAATTTTATCATTATTTTGGACTTGAAACGGAAGAAGATTATTCAGATTTTTATCATATTTTATATGCTATTGATTCTTCTTATGGTAGAACCTCTTTTCTTTTTGATTATTATGATAAACCTTCTATTAGTGGTAATGAGAGTAAAGAAGCTATAGGGTATGCTTATAGCAATGACATTTTTAATAAAGTTCTTGCTGATATGGTAGAGTATACTAAAAGTCATAATGATTTTTCTTGGGAAAAGAATTTAGCTTTGTTTTATACTGTAAAATTGATTGTATTAAACCATGCTTATGAATCTGAAAAGTTAGAAGATGGTAGTTATCGTTATATTTTTGATTCCGATTTTTCTCAGTCCTTTTGGAATTCTAATTTGAAATATATGGAGTTTTTAAGTAATCATTATGAATTAGATATGGATGTACTTGTTGAAGAAGAGCAAGGTATATATGATAATATTGTTTCTTTTATGGATTATTATTGTGATGGATATGATATTTCTTTATATGATGAAGTATCTCAGTCATTATTGGATAAGTTTCCGTTGCTTCAGCCTATTTTGTTTTCTTCTACTATTTCTGATAGTGTTTATGATAGTTTTGTTAAAGAAAATAATTTTTCTTATCAGAAAGTAAAATAGTATGTTAAAATATTGACTTTTTTATTAAAATAGTTTATTTTAAGTGTATCTGTTAAAACCAAAAGAAAGACCATAATGTAGTTAGCTCTTATATCAGTGATTTGAGGATAGTGTGAACTCAATTATAACCTAATTATATTCCTACCTTTCTGGTGAAGTTTTACTTCCGGTGTTCTTACATCGTTAAATAATTAAGTAATAAAGGATGGTACCGTGCATAAGCACTCCTTTGGTATCATCTTTTTTATTAGGAGGGAATTTATGAAAAATGAAGCTATTACAAGTAGAGATGTTGATTTTGCGAAATGGTATACTGATGTAGTAAAAGCTGCTAAGCTTTGTGATTATTCTAATGTAAAGGGATGTATGGTAATTGAGCCTAATGGATATGCTATTTGGGAGAAGATGCAGGGTGTTTTAGATCAAATGCTTAAAGAAACAGGTCATCAGAATGTTTATATGCCATTATTGATACCAGAAAATCTATTAAAGAAGGAAGGAGAATTAATTGAGGGATTTGCTCCTGAAGTTGCCTGGGTAACACATGGTGGATCTAAAGAATTAGAAGAAAGGCTTTGTGTTAGGCCGACTAGTGAGACTTTATTTAGTGATTATTATAGTAGTGTTGTAAAGTCTTATAGAGATTTACCAATGAAGTATAATCAATGGTGCAGTGTTATGCGCTGGGAGAAGACTACAAGACCTTTTTTAAGAAGTAGAGAGTTTTTATGGCAAGAAGGTCATACTGTTCACGCTACACAGGAAGAAGCAGAAGCGGAGACTAGATTAATGTTAAATATTTATAAAAAGTTTTTTGAAGATTATTTGGCTATTCCTGTCATTACTGGTCGTAAGACAGAAAAAGAAAAATTTGCTGGAGCAGAGTATTCTTTAACGATTGAAGCGCTTATGTATAATGGTGTTGCCTTACAGTCTGGTACAAGTCATTACTTTGGTCAGAAGTTTTCTAAAGCTTATGATATTAGTTTTACGAATAAAGAAAATCAATTGGAGTATGCTTATCAAACTTCCTGGGGTGTTACTACGAGAATGATTGGAGCTTTAATTATGGTTCATAGTGATGATTTTGGATTAGTATTACCTCCAAAGATTGCACCAAGACAAGTAGTTATTGTTCCTATTGGTGATGTTGATGATAAAGTTAATGAAGTTTATCAGGCTTTACGAGATAGTCATATTTCTGTATATGTTGATGATTCTAAGAAGTCTCCTGGCTTTAAGTTTAAGGAAACGGAAGTAAATGGTATTCCTATTAGAATTGAAATTGGTGAGAGAGATTTAAAAAGGGATGTGTTTACTGTTGCTAGACGCGATACGCAGGAAAAGATGGAAGTTTCTGCGGATATAGATATTGCAAGTTATGTTTTAGAGTTAATGGATAATATTCAAAGTAATTTATTTATTAGAGCGAGAAAAAGACGAGATAAAATGACGTATGAAGCTCAGACAGTGGGTGAGATGAGAGAGATTATTGAAAATCACCCGGGATTTATTATTGCCGACTGGTGTGGTGATCAAGCATGTGAAGAAGCTCTTAAAGAAGTTGGTGGTTTAAAATCTAGATGTATTTTAGAAGGAGAATCTGCTACTCATAAATGTGTTGTTTGCGGTCGAGATGCTAAACATAAGGTTGTTTGGGGAATTCAATATTAATTTTGTATTTATTTTTAGTTAGGAGGATATTATGAGGTTACAAGGAAATTATTTTTTTACACAGAAAGAGGATGTTAAAGATGAGGAGTCTGTTAGTGCTAATTTGTTAGTACGTGCTGGGATGATTAAGAAAGTTGGTAGTGGAATTTATACTTTTTTGCCATTAGGACTTCGGGTTTTAAAAAAAATAGAAAATATTATACGGGAAGAGATGGATGCAATTTCTTCTAATGAACTTGTGATGCCAAGTATTCTTCCTGAAGAGGTTTATGCAAAAAGCGGGAGACTAGATGCATTTGGCGATGATATGTTTCGTTTGGCTGATCGTTATGGCAGACGTTATGTATTAGGTCCTACTCATGAAGAGATGTTTGTAGAAGTTGCTAAGGATGTAATTCAGTCTCATAAAGATATGCCAGTTAGTTTATATCAGATTGCTAATAAATATCGTGATGAACCAAGAAGTAGATATGGTTTAATTCGTACAAGAGAGTTTATAATGAAGGATGCTTATACGTTTGATAAAGATGAAGAGGCACTTTCTAAATCATATCAGGCAATGTTTGATGCCTATCATAAGATATTTCAACGTATAGGACTTGATTATGAAGTTGTTCGGGCTGATACAGGTGCCATGGGAGGAAGCTTGTCAGAAGAGTTTCAAGCAGTTTGTGATATTGGGGAAGATACCTTAGTTATTTGCGATGATTGTTGTTATGCTACCAATATTGAAGTTTGTGAATGTAAGAGTTCAGCTTCTATAGATAGTCAAGAAGAGTTATCTAAAGAATTGTTTTATACTCCTAGCGCAGGAACGATAGAAGAATTAAGTCAAAAATATGAAATTTCATCTGATATATTAGTTAAGACCTTATTATATAAAGTGGATGGTAAGTTTTATGCCTTTTTAATTCGTGGAGACCGGGAATTAAATGAGACAAAGGTATCTAAATTATTACAAGCAAAGGAAGTGGTTATGGCAACACCTGTTGAGGATGAAGAAATTACTCATGCTAAAGTAGGATTTGCTGGCCCTATTGGATTAGATATTCCTATTATTATGGATTATGAAATTTTATCTATGAAAAATTTTGTGGTCGGAGCAAATAAGACGGATTACCATTATATTCATGTTAATTTATCGGATTTTAAATATGATATGGTTGCTGATATTCGTATGGTTAGTGAAGCAGATGTATGTCCACATTGTGGTGGTAAACTTAAGTTTAAGAAAGGAATTGAAGTAGGAAATACTTTTAAACTTGGTACTAAATATTCGGAGGCTTTAGGATTATATTATACAGATGAAGATAATCAATTAAAACCTGTTGTCATGGGATGTTATGGTATTGGTGTTGCTAGAGTTTTGGCTGCTTATGTGGAGCAACATCATGATGATGCTGGTATTATCTTTTCGCGGGAAATAGCTCCTTATGAAATTTCTATTGTTATTGTTAATATGAAAGATCAAGAACAAGTTTCTTTAGCAGAAGAGATGTATCAAGAACTGCTTGCTCAAGGTAGAAGTGTTTTGTTAGATGACCGTAATTTGCGAGCAGGTGTTAAATTTAAAGATATGGATTTAATTGGTATCCCTATACGTATTACTGTTGGAAGAGGTGCGAGTGAAGGTATCGTTGAGATAAAAAATCGGGATTCCTCTGATATAGTAGAAGTAAATAGGAATCAAGTGTTAAATTTTATTCGTTAATATTGTCTAATGTTTATAAAACTGTGATTGTTTAGTTGCATTCTTTATTAAAGTATGGTATCATATTGGTATTGTTAACGGAGGTGTGCGATGGAAACAGCGCTCTTAATTATTTCGATTTTATTAATTGTGATTGTACTTTTACAAAGTAGTAAAGCAGAAGGTGCAGCACAAATTATTTCAGGAAATACTTCTGAATTATTTAGTCATCGTAAAGAAAGAGGATCTGAACTTTTTATTAGTCGTCTTACTTTAGTATTAGGATTAGCGTTTTTTGCAATTTGTTTAATATCTATGTTTGTTTAGACTCAGTAATTGAGTCTTTTTTCTTTCTATAAAAAATTCTAGTGTTAATGATAAAAATACAGTATAATAAAGATAGAAGGTGATACTAATGAGAGATGATATAATAAATGTATTAAAAAATAGTGATAAAGCTCTTACTATTTATGAGTTACAAGATGCTTTAGATTTACATTCTGTGGAAGAAGTTAGAGAATTAAGTGAAGAACTTCGTAAAATGGAAGAAGAAGTTATTATTTATTGTTCTAATAAGGGACGATATATGATGCTTGAAAAGAGTCATTTACGTAAAGGTGTTCTACGGGCTAATAAAAAAGGTTTTGGATTTGTGGAGATTGAAAATATGGAAGATGATGTCTATATTGCTCCTGAAAATATGAATGGTGCTATTCATGATGATATCGTTTTAGTAGAAATTACTAGTAAAATGAATTTGGATAGATTAGAGGGTCGTATTTTAAAAGTATTAAAAAGACAGGTAGAACGTTATATTGGTGAGATTAATTTTGATAAAAAAGGTGTAGGGCATATTAGGCTTGATGATTCTAAGATTAAGTTAGATATTACGGTTGCCAAAGAAGATTCTTTAAATGCGGTTGATGGACATAAAGTTGTTGTGGAACTTATTAAGAAGTTAAATAATAATTCTAAATATTCTGGAAAAGTAGTAGAGATTATTGGCCATAAAAATGATCCAGGAGTAGATATTTTATCTATTGTTTATAAGTATAAGATAAATACGGAGTTTCCGGAGGATGTTAAAGAAGAAGTTAAAACGCTTCCTATGGAAGTTCGTGATATTGATTTAGTTGGTCGGAGAGATTTGAGAAATTTAGAGATTTTTACGATTGATGGTGACGATACGAAAGATATTGATGATGCTATTTCTATAGAACTTATGAATAATGGACATTATAAATTGGGTGTACATATTGCTGATGTTAGTTATTATGTAAAAGATGGAAGTCCACTTGATAATGAAGCAATGGAGAGAGGAACTAGTGTTTATTTGGTAGATAGAGTTATTCCTATGCTTCCTCATGAACTTTCGAATGGAATTTGTTCTTTGAACCCTAATGTTGATAGACTAGCGATTTCTTGTGTTATGGAATTTGATCACGATGGAAAACAGTTAGATTATGAGATTTTTCCTAGCGTTATACGTTCTCGCATTCAAATGACTTATAAAAAGGTCAATAGTATTTTAGAAGATAATGTTGTTCCAGAAGGGTATGCGCCATATGAAAAATCACTTAGACTTATGGAAGAACTTGCTCAAATACTTAGAAAGATGAAAGTAAAACGCGGATATATTGATTTTGAAGTAGATGAAGCTAAAATTTTAGTTGATAAAGATTGTAAGCCAGTAAATGTTGTTTTGAGAGATCGTGGAGCAGGGGAAAAATTAATAGAGGACTTTATGATTGCTGCTAATGAATGTGTTGCGACACATATTTATTTCATGTCTTTACCATTTATTTATCGTGTTCATGAGGTTCCAAAAGAAGAAAAATTACGTAGTTATTTAAGTTTTGTAGGGAGTCTTGGTTATCAAGTTCCGGGTGACTTAAAAGATACTAGTCCTAAGACTGTACAGAAGATTATTAAATATTTGGAAGATAAACCTGAGTTTAAGATATTATCCAGTTTATTACTTCGTAGTATGCAAAAAGCAGTTTATAGACCTGAAAATTTAGGACATTATGGTCTTGCTAGTCAATGTTATACTCACTTTACTTCTCCGATTCGTAGATATCCTGATACTACGGTTCATCGTTTACTTAGAACTTATTTATTTAATAAAGAGTTAGATATGGGAACGATTCGTAAATGGGAAGAAAAATTAATTTATATTTCAGAACATTCTTCTTCTAGAGAACGAGCAAGTGTTGATTGTGAGCGAGAAGTAGAAGATATGAAAATGGCTGAGTATATGGAAGGTCATATTGGGGAAGAGTTTCAGGGTATGATTTCATCTGTTACTAGCTTTGGAATGTTTGTAGAACTTGATAATTTAATCGAGGGTCTTGTTCCACTTCGCGATATGAAAGACTTCTTCCATTATGATGAGGAACATATGACATTAACGGGTGAGAGAAGTCATGTAAAATATACGATTGGTGATAAGTTATTAGTTAAAGTAGTACGTGCTTCTAAGGAAGATAAAACTATTGATTTTGAGGTAGTAAGGAAGTTGTAGTATGGCTAAAAAGAAAGTTAGAAGATTAAAAAGGGCTGGCAAAATACTAGTAGTATGTAGTTTTTTACTATTAATGTTAGTTGTTTTTACCGGTTGTTATTGTCTTTCTAATTTTTCTTTATTTTCTTCTTCTAATAAAGATTTGAAACATGTAAAAAAGGTAGAAGAAATTGAAAAGTATCCTAAAAAATATAGTTTTGATTTATTTATGGTAGGGGATGCTTTGATTCATAGTGCTATTTATGAAGATGCTCTGTTATCTGATGGTAGTTATGATTTTAAACCAATGTTAGAATATATAAAACCACTATCCTCTAAGTATGATTTGGCTTATTATAATCAGGAGACTATTCTTGGCGGGAGAGAGTTAGGTTATTCTAATTATCCTAGGTTTAATTCTCCTGATGAAGTAGGAGATGCCTTTATTGATGCTGGTTTTAATCTCGTTTCTCTAGCAACCAATCATACGATGGATCAAGGTGAAGCTGGCGTCTTGCATTCTGTTAATTACTGGTCAAATCAAAAAAATGTTGTCTGGGATGGACAACGTAGTTCTCAAGAGGAAAGAGATAAGGTACGTGTTTATGAATGTAATGGGATTAAATATGCATTTTTTTCTTATACTACTTGGACGAATGGTTTAGAGACGCCAGTGGGAAAAGAATATCTAAATAATGTATATTCTCCAGAAAAAGCTAAAGATGATATCGATAAAGTTAAAGATAAGGTAGATGTTATTATTGTTGCGATGCATTGGGGAATAGAGTATTCTATGGATGTTTCTAAGGAGCAGGAGGATATTGCTAATTATTTAGCTTCTTTAGGTGTTAATCTTATTATAGGAAGTCATCCACATGTTGTTGAACCTGTTCAATATATCAATGATGGAAAAACACTGGTCATTTATTCTCTAGGTAATTTTATTTCTGATCAAGTAGGGACTGAAAGATTGACAGGATTAATGATGGAAGTTACAATAAATAAAGTAGAAACGAAGAAGGGTGCTGTTATTACAGTAGATAATCCAAAAGCAGACCTTATTTATACAGATTCTAGTTATAGCAGTAAACGTAATTTTAAGGTCTATCCTTATTCTAAATTAGATGATTCGATATTACCTAATTATAGGAATTATTATAATGAATATAAAAATATTGTTAGTTCACGTTATTCTGATCTTGTTTGGGGATTAAGTAGGAGTTGATTTTGTGGAAATATTAAATAGAAAAGCAAAATATGATTATTTTATAGAAGAAGTATATGAAGCTGGTATTGTATTAACTGGCACAGAAATAAAATCTATTCGAAATGGTGATTGTAATATTAAAGATTGTTACGGAATTATTCGTAATCATGAAGTTTATCTTTTAAATATGTATGTTGCTCCTTATAAACAAGGAAATATATTTAATCATGAGGAAAGTCGTAGTCGTAAATTATTACTTCATAAAAAAGAAATCAAAAAGTTAGAAGATGCTCTTCAGTTAAAGGGCCTTACTTTGATACCAGTAAAGCTTTATTTTAAAGATAATCGATTAAAGGTATCTTTAGGTGTTTGTCGCGGTAAAAAAGATTATGACAAAAGGGATGCTATTAAAGATAGAGATATGAAAAGAGAAGCTTTAAAAAATATTAAAAATTATTATTAAAAAAGGAAAAGTTTAGTTTGACTTTTCCTTTTTCTGTGTGTTATTAGTTTTTCTTGTGGTATTTGGTTTTTTCTTTTTTTGCGTTGTAGTCTTTTTTTCATGATATTTAATAGTTTTAGAAGCGCTTTTTACTGGTCTTACTCTTTCAGGCGTATGTTCTTTCTTTGTTTCATGTTTATTTTCTGATTGATGTTTTTTTATTTTTGCTGATTGATTGTTAACTTTTGGAGTGGTTCTTTTCGCTTCTTTGATAGCTTTTACTTTTTCATTCTCTATTTTAGAAAGAGTTGCTAAAATAATAATGCCAATTCCTAATACTATTGTAATACAGTCAAAATTATTGAATATTTTTTCTATAAGGTAAGTATAAATTAAGGATATAAATCCAATTACTATAAATATAATACCAATTACACGTACTTTTTTTAGACTACTGTTAATACTGGCAATTCCTCCTAGTATTGCTACTATTAATGTAATGTAAGATAATGTTACAATTACTGCTTCACCATGTTCATGACCTGGTAGTGGTCCTATGATTATCCCTAGTAAGCTTAATGTTCCTAATATAGCATAACCAATTCCAAATAAAATCATTATTATACCTAAGAGTTTTAAAGCTCCACTTCTTTCTTCTTTCAACGTATCAAACTCCTTTCTAGATAATTATAGAATATCATTGTTCTACTTTTTTTTCTATATTTTTTCTTTACTTATTAAAAAAATTAATTTATTTTGTGTAAAAGTTTACTATATTGTAAGAAGTGTTGTTATATAAAACCTTTAAAGTTATCTAAATATTTTTAGATTGACTTTAAAGGCTTGACTTTTCATTTATCTACTGGTGCAAGTAATACTTTACCGGTGCCACGATATACATTTACTAATCCTTCTCCTGATGCTGCTGATCCTATTAGGCTTTTTCCAGAACGTTCTACTGTAAATTCTAGGCTTCCGCTCCAAGCTATTGCCATATTTCCATCGATTTTTACGGTGTCATTTTCTAGTTCTATTTCAATAAGTTCTTCTTGTGGACATGGAGATTCAATACATAAAATTCCTTGACCTTGAACTCCTAAATTGAATAATCCTTCATTTCCAGCGACTGCTGATGAAATGTTACTGCGCATGACCGCTTTTTGTTGTAGTTTAGATTCACATGCTAGAAATAATCCATCGTCTAATACTATAGAATTGTTCCATTCTTCGAGATTTAATAGAATAATATATTTATATGTAGGCTCTAATACCATTTGGCCATCTCCGGTATATTCAGGTTTAATGGTAGATTCACCTGTTACTTTTCCTCTTACAGCTTTTGAAAATAAGTCTCCAACTCCTTTTAGACCAGTTGTTGCATTTACATTACCTACCATCCATTGCATTGCTCCTGCTTGTACTGTGACAGGGGATACTGCTAGATTACAAATAACTTGTCTTTTTCTAACATTCATTAAGTTACTGAAATAACTGGTTTGTGCAGTCATTGGAGTTACACTCAAATCCCTTAAATATTCTACCACTGTAAATGGACCCTTTGTATCTAATATTTTTATGTCATTATTGTCTAAAAAATTTTTTACTTTATACATATTTTTTCTCGTATAATCAATCTTATAGAAATATTAATCTATTTGATTGATTCCTTTCTATTTATATTTTTTGTTTATTAT
>CALVVW010000028.1 GCA_944364005.1 uncultured Bacilli bacterium
AAAGAACTACTAGGAATTCTTTATGCAGAAAGCTTGACCTTAAAACATCATAAAGGAAATGGTATTAAAGATGTCATCGAAAGAGATTTTGTTTCTGTAGAAGAAAATGACTCTATTGTCGATTTAACCAAAGTAGTAAAAAGTACTAAGTCAGCAACCATTCCAGTCGTAGATAGAAAGAATCGTCTAACGGGACTAATTACCAGAAGTAGTCTAATTACCGCATTAAGTCAACAATTTGTAGAGGAGGATGAATAATGGAATTACTCAATTATTTAATAGATAATAAAAACCAGATTATCTCCTTATGTTTAGAACACATAGAACTAACATCCCTTGCACTAATTATTGCGATAATTATTGGAGTACCCGTTGGTATTTTAATTAGTTATAAACAAAAACTAAATAAACCAGTCCTTGGTATTACCAGTGTAACCCAGGCTATACCAAGTATGGCCTTACTGGGATTTATGATTCCATTCCTTGGAATTGGAACCATACCAGCCATCGTGGTCGTAGTGCTATATTCATTATTACCAATTATAAAAAACACCTATACCGGTGTCACTAATATCTCCCCTGCAACAATAGAAGCTGCCAAAGGAATAGGACTAACCAAAGGCCAAATATTAACAAAAATCCAAATTCCGCAAGCTCTACCAATCATTATGGCCGGGGTAAGAATTTCATCTGTTAGTGCCGTAGGACTAATGACCATGGCTGCCTTTATTGGAGGAGGAGGACTAGGTTATTTAATATTTTCAGGAATACGTACTGTAAATAATTATCAAATATTAGCAGGTGCAATACCAGCTTGTATTCTAGCTCTATTAGTAGACTATTTCTTTGGTGCTATAGAAAAATTAGTAACACCAGTAAGCTTGCAAAAAGGAAATAAATCAAAAGAAAAAATAAAAAGAGAACGTCGTAGAAATAAAATAATAGTTGTGGTAACATTAATACTTCTAGCGATATTATTTCTTAGTGAACTAGATTTCTCAAAGAAAAATGAAAATGTAATACGAGTTGGTAGTAAAGACTTTACAGAACAAGAAATATTATGCTACATGACTTCTCATGCAATAGAAAACAATAGCGATATTGAGGTAGAAGAGGAATGTAATTTAGGAGGAGCACAAGTAGTATTTTCTGCTCTAACAAATGATAACATAGATTTATATATTGATTATGCTGGAACAGATTATACAGATATTTTAAAACACAAACCAATATCAGACGTTGAAAAAGTATATCAAACAGTAAAAAAAGAAATGAAAGAAAAATATAATGTAGAAGTATTAAAGCAAATGTCTTTTAATAATACCTATGCACTAGCTGTAACCAAAGAAACAGCAAATAAATATAATCTAAAAACCATCAGTGACTTAACAAGAGTATCAAAAGACCTAACCATTGCCCCAACTCTAGAATTTATTAATAGAGAAGACGGCTTACCAGGACTAGAAAAAGCCTACGGACTAGAGTTCAAAGATACGATTGGTATCGATGGAAGCCCTAGATACACAGCCTTATTAAATGATAGTGCCCAGGTAATCGATGCTTTTACTACCGATGGCCTATTAAAGAAATTTAATCTTGTAGTATTAGAAGACGATAAAAGCTTTTTTCCGCCTTATAATGCAATACCCTTAGTAAGAAAAGATATATTAGAAAAATATCCAGAAATAGAAAATATCTTAAATAACTTAGGAACCTATCTAACGGATGAAGTCATGCAAGATTTAAACTATCAAGTAGACGAATTAGGCCAAAGTCCTGAAAAAGTAGCAACAGATTTCTTAAATGTAATAGATGTAACAAAAGAAAAATAAGTTGACGAAACACAAGATAAATATTATCATAGTAACAGAGGTGTATTATGTATTACAATTATAGAAAAGAAAGATTAAAGAGTGCCTTAATCATCTGCTTCATATTAGCAATCGCGATTTTTGCAACTCATCACATATATTATAAATTTCAAAATGAAAGAAATACCGACTATAGTTCAGAATCCCTAGATATTACTTTTCATGAAGAAACAGGAGATAAAGTAACACTAACTAGGGTAACTCCGGTAACGGATGCAGTAGGTCTATCTTCGCAATCTTATACATTTACCATAAAGAATAATATGACAATACCAGTAGACTATACTATTAAATTAGTCGATGACTTAGAAACGGTATTTGAAGATAATTGCGGAGAAATAGAAATGCCTAAAGACATTATCAGGGTAGCAATTAAAAGTGAAGAAAAAACTGAAATTTATACATTAAGTGAACTAGAAGATGGCGTATTAGAAATAGATAAAATAAAACCATTAGATGAAGAAGAGTATACAATTCGAGTTTGGACCACGCAAAATACTACATTACAAGCAGGAAGTACAAGACATTATCATGGAAAAATTCAAATTGTAGAAGATGAAAATCAAATTGCAATATTAAATAGAAATTAGGTGATACTATGGATATTGATTTAACAAAACTTCACAATCACAGTGTAGAAAAATTAGATATTTCCAATACTTATTCCATACCAGATAGCTATTATGGTACAACAGGTATCAAAAAATTAGAAAATATTCAAGTCGATGGTTATGTATATTTATCGTTTGCAGATGATGATGTAACAGAAGAAGTAGATAGTATAAAATGTACAATAAAAGGAAATATGGTTTTAGAAGATTCTATTTCTCTAGAGCTAGTAGAATACCCTTTTTCTATTGAATATGATGATAAAATAGAAGAAAATTGCAAAAAAAATGAAAATACTCTTGATATATTTTCGTTTTTATGGGAAAATATTGTACTAGAGGTCCCTCTGCAATTTACTAAAGTAACTGACTTTTCTAAATTTCGCGGAGATGGATGGAAATTAGTGAGTGAAAATGAGCTTACGAACAATAACAACCCATTTAGTGAGTTATTAGATAAGATGAAAGAGGAGTGATAATATGATGAAATTAGATATTCAAATGTTTGCTGTTCCTTTTCGTAAAGTTTCAAAGACAAGAAAAAGAATGAGAAGAAGTCATAATGCAATGGATATCCCTGGAATGGTAAAATGTCCTAATTGCGGAGAAATGATTAAAGCTCATAGAGTTTGTCCAAAATGTGGAAACTATAAAGGAAAGAATGTTGTTTCAGTAAAAGAAAGCGAATAAAATAACTTCAATAATTTTATGAAAAGGATGGTGAGAATCATCCTTTTATAGTGCAAAAAAAAACGGATAATTGACAACTTATATGAAAAATAGTACAATTCAATTAGAATATGGCAATATGGTGATAGAATATGAGAAGAAATATTAAAAATGAATCTGGTTTTACAATGATAGAATTACTCGCAACAATTACGATTCTTGGTATTTTAATGGGAGTTGCTATTGGTGCTGTTTCTTGGATTTTAGATTTAAATGAAAAAAGATATTATTCTACTTTAGAAAAAAATGTGGCTTTAGCGGCAGAATCTTATTATGCGGATCATAGAGCGTCTTTACCAAGTGCTATTGGTCAAAGTAGAAAATTACTATTAAAGACATTGGTAGAACAGAAATATTTACCTGATGTTTTAGATTATGGAAAAGGTGATTGTACTGCTTCTTTAGAGAGTTATGTAGTAGTAACGAAATATTCTAAGAAAGACTATCTTTATAATGTTTATTTTGATTGTCCAGCTTATAAGACTAGACAAGAAGATGCAATCAAAGACTTGTCTATTACTATTAATTTTGATTATGATGATAAAAAAGTAAAAGAGTCAAAAGTTAATATTAAGATTAATAGCACGGAAGATAATAAAATAGCTAGTTATGAGTATATTATTTATAAAGATGGACAAAATGTATATAATTCAGAAAATGTTTCAGCAGGATATGTAGATAATATTAATCGACAAGTAAAATTAAAAGATTATGTACCCGGTAATATCAGAATAGTAGTTACTGCTTATGATATGTATGGAAATAAAAAAACAAAAGAAAAAGAGGTAGCGATTTATAATAATGGCCTACCAGAGTGCGGAACAGAAAGTCCCGTATATAATAAGTGGACGAATGCCAAAGATGCTAAGCGAAAAGTAACGATAAAATGTGTTAACGGAGACATAACTTGTTTAAGACGAAATTATTCAGAGACCTTTACTAGTGATATGAAAACGGGTTACATTACTATTACTGGTACAAATAATAAAGAAAAGAAATGTCCGGTAGGGGTGTATATTGATAAAACACCACCTGTTTGTGGAAGTAATGATGGAAGTAAAGTATGGACAAATAAAAATAGAACAGTAAAGGTTCAGTGTTCGGATGCTACTAGTGGCTGTACTAAAGAAAATGGTTATAGTAAGACATTTAGTAAGACAACACAAGAAGGAAAGATAGAGATTAAAGATAATGCAGGAAATACAAAAGAGTGTGAAGTGGATGTTTATGTAGATAAAACTCCACCAAAATGTGTCGTAACAAAAGAAAATAACAGTTGGACAAATAAGGATGTTACAGTAGAGGTACAATGTACTGATGGAGAAAGTGGATGTAAGAAATCAACTTATAGCGAAGTAATAACTTCGACAACAAAAACCAAAACAATTACTGTTTCAGATAAGGCTGGAAATACAGCAACATGTACAGCAAATGCTTATGTAGATAAAAGTAAACCAACAGTACCAACCTCTGAGATTAGAATAAATAATAGTACAGGAGCCATTCAAAAGAACCAAAATAAATGGACATCTAATACTTTATGGTGGGGTAATTTTAAATCAACAAGCACATCAGGAATAGATCACTATGAATTTTCTGAAGGTTGTACAGGAACTAAGAGTGGGAATTTAGCAAGTAGCTATACATATGATAAAGATAAAAATACAACCTATTGTATCAGAGCAGTAAGCAAAGCAGGAGTAGCAAGCGACTGGAGTAGCCCTTATTATTTTAAAATTGACAAAACTCCACCAGCTTGTCCATCGATATATTCTTCTGTTGCTGAAAACACTTGGACAAATCAAAATATTACTTTTACTTTCAATTTTTCTAGTGATACGTCAAAATATGTTTGGTATACCAAAACTAAAGGAGCTTCTAGTTGGGAAGATTGGGTAAACCATGGAGAAAATAGTACTAGTGTAAACAGTAAAACAATCTCTGGAGAAGGATTAAGAAAAATCGGAGTTCGTGTATATGATGTGGCTGGAAATAGTCAACTTTGTGGAACTACTCCAACATATAAAATAGACAAGACTGCACCATATACCCCTTATTTAGATATAAATTCAACAGTATTAGTAGATGGAGTATTAGTATATGCTAATATCTATGGTGATTGCGATGAAGCTTGCCATAATCAAATTCCTGACTTGCATAAACGTAGTGTAGAATTGCAACAAAATAGAGATGCTTGTTTTAATCATTTATCTTGTAATATTGGATCCAAAAGTAAATCAGAAGGAAAATGCCTTTTTTCAAAAAAATATGCATGTGGAGGTTTTAAGTGGACTGCAGAAGATGATACTAGTAAAGCTGCTGATGTTTCAGGAGTAAATTCAATATATTGTCTTTCATGGCAAGATTATGGTTGTGTGACAGGAAGTAATCAAGGAGACTATTCAGAAACTTATTTTCAAGCAATAGACAATGCAGGAAATGTTAGTGCTAAATTGAAAGTAACTATTTTAAATTACCATATGTATACAGAAACAGTATTAAATAAATATTATGAAAGTAGAAATTTTGAATGGGTATTAAAAAGTGGTATGTCAAGACCTGCCCAATTTAATAATTCTTGTTATAGTTAATAAAGGAGAAATATAATACTATGAAAAAAGTGGCTTTGATAATTCTACTCTTGAGTGTGTTGATGGTTACCTATGGTTTGATATATATTTATCAAAATAAAACTAGTTCGAATGAAAAAAAAGTAACACAAGGTTTTCAATTAATAGGTACAAAAACAGTAAAAATATGCCAAAAAAAATGTGAATTAGAAAGTATGAAATTTTCTGAATTAGCGTTAGATACCTCAATACCAGTAATATTAGAAAAAATTAATCAAATTAATAGTGACACAAAAAATTATTATGAATTAGCAACTTCTGATATAAACAAAATTGAAGAGTGTTCAGCAGTAAGAGATAAATATAAACATCAGTTTTATATTTTAACAAATTACCAATTATATCAAAATGATGAAATAATCTCTATTGCAGTAAATAGAACAAAACGAAATGTATGCAACAGCACCTATGAAACACTTCCATATTCCATCATAGTCTATGATAAAGAAAATAAAATAGAGCTTACACAACAAGATATTTTGAATAAAGCAGGATATACAGAAGAAACAGTAAATCAAGCAATAATTAATTACATTGAAAACAATAATAAGTTTAGTGATTATAAGATAAACTTGGACGATATATTCATTGACGGAAAAGCTAACTATAGTCTGTTTTATAATGAAAATGGTGAGATAGTTTTAGCATTTCAAATTAGAAGTATTAATACATTTAATTATCAAGAAATCAGTCTAGGAAATTAATTAATAATATTATATTCAATAACAAAACTAAAATAGTTGATTTATTGCTAGATATATCGAGTGAATGTCAATAGTGTTGTTGAAATAAAAACTCATGGTAAATGAACTATGTAAGAGGACTAGAGATTAGTTTTCTTTTATTGTGTAATTGAAAGATTATAAATTTCTTTAATAATCATGATTTAAGTTTTTAAATGTGCAAACTGTCTATAATCTCAAACATTATTTGTTCCATCAACAATTTTGTTAAATATTCATAATCAAAAGCATTGATGATATAACTGTTGGAATTTAAAATTTTTTTAATAGTTTGTTTAGTATATTTATTTAGCATCTTATTATCAATATCGCGAATAATATTAAGAAACTTTTCTTTATCTTTTTTAGCAATAGATATAATGATTCTTTGATATAAGTTATATATAATTTAGTATAGTGTCAGTATTTATAAGATATTGAACTATATCATGTTGACTAACTTCTTGATTAAATTTTTTAGAATGTTTTTTGGTAGTTTTACTCAATTTTTCTTTAGACGCACCATAAAGAATTTTGTTAGTGGAATTAGTAGAAATACTATTTCTAAAAGATAAATACTTTTGCCTTTGTTATTTAATATTTCCTAATACAATCAATATGAGAGTCGTTTAATCAGATACTTCCGATATTCTATTAAACAATTGTATTGTATGATAAGCTTTCAAATAAATTTCTTTTATAGAATAAAATAGTGTCAGTTCATATCCCTTCTAGTAAAAACACTATAAAACTTGATAAAAATATATTATAATAAAATGTAGGTGATACTATGCAAAAATTAAAGAAGTTTATTTGTAATCATAAGTTTCTTCTTTTCCTTTTTTTCTTTTCTTTACTACTTCGAGTATTTATGGTATTGATGATTGATATACCAGTTAGTTCGGATTTCAAGAGAATCTATGATGCTTCTTTAGAATTTTTGTCTCATTCAGAAAATTATAAGTCTTCTCTTCCTGTTCTTACTTTTGGATATCAATTAGGTTATGTTTTTTATCAATCTATTTTGTTATCGATTGTGAATAGTGTATTATTTTTAAAGATTATAAATTGCGTTATTAGTTCTTTTACTATCGTTTTTATTTATTTAATTAGTAAGGAATTATCTAATAAAAAAGCAGCAAGTATTATTAGTATTCTTTATTCTGTTTTTTTATTTCCACTATTTTTCCCTAGTTTATTATCTAATCAAATATTATCTATGTTATTAGTATTGATTGCGATATATTTATGGATTAGTCAAAAAAGAATTACAGTATTTCGTTCTATTGTGATTGGAATATTACTTGTGATTGCACAAGTATTACGAAGAGATATTTTTATTATTGTGGTTGCTTTTTTGCTTTATTTCGTATTTTTGATTATTAAGAAGAAGGAAAAAAAGAAGCTTTTTCTTAGTATGATGTGTATTGTTAGTACTTTTATTATCTTGTTATTTAGTACTTCCTATGTATTCAAAGTAACAGGTGTTTCTCCGAATGGATTAACAAATAAAAATCCAGCTTGGAGAGTGTTAGAAGGATTATGTGTTTCTAGTAACGGGAGAATTCAAGAAGATGATTTTAAGTATTTAGGAAGTATAGAAAAAACTAAAAAAGAATTAAATAGAAGAATAGAGGAAGACTATTTAGATTTTCCTAAGTTATTTTTAAATAAAATTAAAACTATCTGGTTTAGTTCTGATATAGGCTGGTCTTTCGATAATAGTAAAGAGGAAGAAGAAATACAATTTTATATTATGATAAATCAATTTTTTGTATATTTCTTTTTCTTGATGTCATTATTAAGTGTGATTACTATATTTAAAAAAATATATAAGAGTCCCCAAATCTTTATTAGTTTTATTTTAATTAGTTATTTTATCTATTACTTAATTGTTGAAGTTACGCCAAAATATGCTTATTCTTTGCAAATATTAGAAGCTGTTTTAGCAAGTATTACTTTAGGATATATTTTAGATAAAGAAAAGAAAGGAGTAGAGTATGGTAGCATTAGAAAATAATATGTTAATCATTTGCCCTAATGAGGAGAAATTAAAGATATTAAATCAATTGGAAAAAGAAGAAAAGTTATATAATGTAAAGTTTATGACTAAGGAAGAGTATCTTGGTAATTATTTTTTTACATATCAAGATAGTGCTATTTTATATTTGATGAAAAAGTATCATTATAAAGTAGATGTGTGCCGTGTTTATTTAAGTTATCTTTATGTAATTGAAGATGATAAAAAGTATCAAAATGAGAAATTAGTCTTTTTACAAGGATTAAAAAAAGAGTTAAAAGAACAAGGATTATTAGAATATCATCAACACTTTCGTGATTATTTAAAAAATAAAAAAATAGTTGTGTTAAATTATCCTAATTTAGAGTTATATGAACGTATGGCATTAGGTGTTGCTGATGGAAAAGAAGAACCTTTCAAAGAGTTGGTTGTAACAGAATATAAAACTATGGAAGAGGAAGTAAATGGTGTAGCCTTAGAGATACTTCAACTTTTAAAGCAAGGTGTTGATATTCATAAGATATATGTTACGAATGTATCACAGGATTATTTCTATACTATCGATAGAATCTTTTCTTATTACAAAATACCTATCAATTTATCAATGAAGTATCCTATTTATGGATGTGATATTGTAAAAGAATATTTAAAGACGGGAGAAGTTGATTTAGAAAATAGTAATAGAATTACGAAAAAGTTAGTTTCTATTTTAAATTCTTTAGTAGAATTAGATGATGGAAGTAATGAATATCATGATTTATTAATATCTAATATTAAATCCGCAACCATTTCTAAAGAAGAATATCAGGATGCAGTTTGTGTAGGTAATTTTGTTAATCAAGAATTTTTTGATGATGAATATGTCTTTGTTTTAGGATTTAATCAAGATAATCTTCCAAAGTTAGAAAAAGATACACAATATATTTCTGATAAGGATAAAGAAGAAGTATTATTATATTCTGTTGATCAGAAAAATAAGCGTGCGAAACATGCTTTGATGGAGGTGCTTTCATCTATTCCTAATCTTTCTTTGTCTTATAAATTACAGACTCCTTTTCAAAGTATGTATCCATCTAGTATGATAGAGGAGTATCATATAAAAATAGTAGAGAAAAAAGAAGATAGCTATTCTTTTAGTAATCGCTATAATCAATTAAGACTAGGTGCTAAACTAGATACTTATTATAGATATCAAGAAATTACACCAATGTTAAAAGAATTATATACTCATTACCAGATGCCATATCAAACCTATGACAATCGTTTTACAGGAATTTGTCATGATACTTATTTAGAACACTTACCTTATCCTTTAAAATTATCTTATACTAGTATTAACTCTTATAATGAGTGTAAGTTTAAGTATTATTTAACTTATGTTTTAAAGTTAAATACTTTTACTGATAGTTTTGCAGCTTTTATAGGGTCACTATATCATAGAATTTTACAGTTATATAAAAATACGAATTTTGATTTTGAACGAGAGTATCAAAAGTATTTAGAAAAAAGAGAATTATCATTAAAAGAAAAAGTATTACTTGTCAGGTTAAAGACAGAGTTATTAGATCTTTTAGAGCAAGAAAAAAAACAAGACTTAATATTAGGATATCATGATGAATTACATGAAAAAAAGGTAGAGATACCATTAAAAAAAGATATTGAAGTTGTTTTTACTGGTACCATAGATAAAATTATGTATTATAAAAAAATAGAAGATACATATTTTGCGATTGTTGATTATAAATCAGGAACAGTAGATACAAGATTAGAAAAAATGAAATATGGATTGTCTATGCAATTACCTGTTTACTTATATTTAATTAATTATTCTAAAGTGTTCGAAAATCCTATTTTTACTGGTATTTATTATCAAAATATTTTATTTAATTATCCATCTTATGATAAGAAGAATATAGAGGATATTAAAAAGGATAGAATGAAATTACAAGGATATTCTACCGATGATTTAAGTGTTTTAGAACGATTTGATCCTACTTATGAAAATAGTGAAGTAATTAAGAGTATGAAATATACTGATAAGGGATTTTATCGGTATGCAAAAGTATTAAATGATAAAGAAGTTTATGATATTATTCACTATACTAAAGATGAAATTAAGAAAGATATGGATAGTATTTTAGCAGGAGATTTTACGATTAATCCCAAAATTTATGATGGTAAAAATCTTTCTTGTGAATTTTGTGAGTTTAAAGATATTTGTTATCATACTCAAAAGGATACGGTATATTTGGATAAAGTAGATGATTTATCTTTTCTAGAAAGTGAGGGATGCTGATGCCATCTTGGACACCGGAGCAACAACTGGCTATTGATAGTGAAGGAAAAAATATTATTGTGTCTGCAGGAGCTGGTTCTGGTAAGACTGCTGTTTTGACAGAAAGAGTTATTAGAAAATTAAAAAGTGGTGTGCATATTAATGAATTATTAGTATTAACATTTACGAATGCTGCAGCGGCAGAGATGAAAGAGAGAATCCGAAAAGCGATTAGAAAAACACCAGGATTAGAAGAAGAAGCCAATCGTATTGATGGTGCTTATATTACGACTTTTGATTCTTTTGCTTTATCGATTGTTAAAAAATATCATACAGTAATTAATTGTACCAGTAATATTCAAATTACAGATGATGTTGTTATTAATATTAAAAAACAAGAATTATTAGATGAAATTTTAGATGAGAAATATTTATTACAAGACAAGAGATTTACGTCTTTAATTCATAATTTTTGTTATAAAGACGATAAAGAATTAAAGAAGGGATTATTAGATATCTATCAAAAAATAGAGTTAAAGTATGATAAAGAACATTTTTTAGAGACATATTTAGATTGCTATACCAAGTCCTGGGATGGTGTTGTTCATGAATATTTAGAAAGTATTCATAAAAAAATGAATGAGATGAAAGAAATTCTTCAAGAGATGTCAAGTTACTTTGATGGTAAGTATATGACAAAGGTAGAAGACTATCTATATTCTTTTTTAACTAAGAAGACTTATGAAGAACAAAAACAAGCACTAGATCAATTAGAACGGTTTCCAACACTTCCTAAGAATTCTGATGAAGTAGGTAAGTCCTTAAAGAAGCAACTTGTAGAAGTATTAGATGAAGTAAAAGAGGAGATGATTTATTCTTCTATAGAAGAGATGAAAAAGGAATTAGAAAGTACGGTTTCTAATCAAGAAGAGATGATTTCTATTATCAAAGAATTAGATAAAAGACTTTCTAGTTATAAAGAAAAAGAGGAAATTTATAATTTTACAGATATTTCTAGACTGGCGATTAGTATTGTTATGAATCATCCGGAGATTCGGGAAGAATTAACTCATAGTTTTCATGAGATTATGGTAGATGAGTATCAAGATACTTCGGATACGCAAGAGACTTTTATTGGATTGATTGCTAATAATAATGTATATATGGTTGGAGATATTAAACAGTCTATTTATCGTTTTCGTAATGCTAATCCTTATTTATTTAAAGAAAAATATGATACTTACCGAGATACAGATCAAGGAATTAAGATCGATTTAGTTAAAAACTTTAGATCAAGAAGAGAAGTACTAGAAGATATTAATTTGTTATTTAATCAATTTATGGATGATGAAATAGGTGGTGCTGATTATCAAGCATCTCATCAAATGGTATTTGGAAATAAGGCTTATGAGACGGATGGAAAGACTCCAGATAATCATCATATGGAGTTATTAACTTATCAGTATGATAAGACGATTCCTATTACGAAAGATGAACAAGAAGCTTTTATTATCGGAGAAGATATTAAAGAAAAAGTAAAGAATAAATATCAAGTGTTTGATAAAGATACAGGAGTTATTAGAGATATTTCTTATAGTGATTTTGTTATTTTGTTAGATAAAAGTAAGAATTTTGAGTTATATAAAAAAATATTTGAATATTTGGGAATACCTCTTTCTATTTTAAAAGAAGAATCCCTTAGTAAAGATAATGATATTTTAGTATTAAAGCATTTATTAAATTTGATTGTTAGAATTTTAAAAAAAGATAATTTTGATAGCTTAAAATATAGTTTTGTAGCCGTTGCTAGAAGTTATTTATTTGAACTTACTGATGAAGAAATCTATGATGCTTTAGTAAATAATAAAATACAGGAGACTGGATTATATCAGGTTTGTGAAGAGTTAAGTAAAAAGGTTAGAGAAATGTCTGCTAGTGAGTTTTTCTTAACGGTTATGAAAGAAGTAGATTATGAAGGTAAATTATTAAAAATTGGTAATGTTACTTCTTTTCAAGTTCGCTTAGAGTATGTATATAATTTGATTGGTAATTTAGAGGCTACTGGTTATACTATTGAGGATATTATTACACATTTGGATGCTATTTTTGATACTGGTCAGGATTTAAAATTTAATGTAAATACAGATAGCAGTAATAGTTGCAAAATCATGACCATTCATAAATCTAAGGGATTAGAGTTTCCTATTTGTTATTTTGCAGGATTTGCTTCTAAGTTTAATTTACGTGATTTAAAAGAGAGAATATTATTTGATAATACGTATGGTATTGTGTTACCTATGGTTACTGATTTTTATAAAGATACGATTTTAAAAACTTTGGTAAAAGAAAAAGCAAAACAAGAAGAAGTATCAGAAAAAATAAGATTATTCTATGTTGCTTTAACTAGGGCAAAAGAAAAGATGATTATGGTAGTAGAAGAAATAGAAGAGGAGACGGAAAGTAATGGCCTAGTAAGTAGTGCTATACGTAGTAAGTATAATTCTTTCTTATCCATTATTAAAAGTATTTATTCTTCTCTTTTACCATATGAAAGAAAAGTAAGTGTTACTCCATCGAAAGATTATTTATTATCTAAAAATAATACGAATGAAAGTGAATTAAAATTATCTACGGATACGTTAACAGTAGAGGAGTTAGAACTAGAGGCTATTCCTGTAGAACATACTAGATACTCTAAAGATATTCTTCATTTAGAGACAAAAGAAGAAAAAGAAAAGATGGAGTTTGGTATTAGAGTACACCAAGTATTAGAACAACTAGATTTTAAACATCCTAATTTAGAAGGATTATCAGGAAGAATCAAAGAAAAAATAGAAGCTTTCTTAAAAAGTCCTTTAGTAATAGAAAATATCAACAGTACTTTTTATCCAGAATATGAATTTATAGATAGAGAAGAAAATACTCATGGAATTATGGATTTAGTTATTGAGCATGGAAATAAAATGATTATAGTTGACTATAAATTAAAAAATATTGATGACTCTAATTATGATAAACAATTAAATGGTTACCGAGAATTCTTAAAAAAGAAAACAAAAAAAGAAGTAGAGTGTTACCTATACTCAATCATAGATGAAGAATATCGCAAAGTAAAAGAACAGTAGTGAATTACTGTTCTTTTCTTAATACTTTGGCTTTTTCTACTGGTGTTCCGAATTCTAATGATTTTGTTTGACCATCTTCTACGGTATAATTAGTACATTTTACGGTTTCGGTATTGGCATATAGGACATAATAATAAATATCATCTTGAACAGTCTCAAATCCTATTGACTCATATCCATCATAGTCTTGAGGATTAGCACAAGCATCATAATTATCTTCAGGAACTATCAAAACATGTTGATATGGTAAAAATTCTCCTTCCTTTGTAGAAAAATCTTTATCTTGAACTACTTCTCCAAAATTTTCTACACCATTTGTGACTACTTCCTCAGTATTAGAAAATAAAATACAAGGACCATCCTCAAAATAGCTACTATATACAACACTAACTGGTTTATAGGCAAGATGACCATCAATTTGTATTACTTGATCATCATCCAAATAAAGAGGAACATGAATTGTTTGTTCAAAAGGATCAAATTCATGTTCTGTTAACATTTTAATCATTTGCTCTCTTTCTTCAATCATTTCATCGGTTTTATGAATATTATAAATATTCATTGCAAGGGCAATAGTACAAAGAGTTGGTGCAATATATCCATTCTTATCAAAAAATTCTTTAATTTTCATTCATTTCACTCCGTTTCATATGTTTTTTTTCTTTTGTATTTTGTGAATAAGAAGCAACGAGTTGTCTTCGCATCCATTCTATTGGAACAAACTCTCCTAAACTTAAATCTTGATCAGAAATAAGTTGATGGTATTGCTTTAGTATATCATTTTGATTGTCAATTTCACTAATATCTTTTGCAAAAACGTCAGTATATATTTGAGCAATGTCTTGAAATTCATCTTCTCCTAATATCTGTCTAAAATATTCAATTTGAACACTTTCAGCAGGGAATTCATTTAATATAACAATTGCTTCTTCACCTGTTTTTTTCATGGCAATATAATAAGTATGTTCAAAATAGAAACTCTCATCTTTACTTTTTTCTATAAATTCCTCTTCCATATACCATTTTGGTGTTTGATGATAACATTCAGTAAATGGTTTAACATGTGCTAAAACAATCCCTAATTTATTTGCATCATGTAATGTATAAGAAAGTTCATTTTGATATCTAGAATTGTATTGATCAATATAGTACTCTTGGCCATTTTTTATTTCTTTTTTTAATAAAGTAATTGTTCCAAAAGTAACTGCTGAAAAAGGGTCAATATTTGCAAAAGGGTCAAAATCAACATCTCTTAAATAGCGATGCCTTTTAGGATTTTCTAAATATTCTGGAGTTGCCAGAATAACACCTAAATAATAGTCATGAATATTTAATGCTTTTTTCATATTTGTGCCTCTTAACTAACTATGATACTACAGAACCAATGTTTTCTCCAAGTAAAAGTTTTTTCAAGTTTCCTTTGGTATGAATATCAAATACTATGATAGGAATTTCTTCTTCCATGCATAAACTGATAGCAGTTGAGTCCATAACTTTTAATTTTTTATTTAAAACATCTAAGTAACTGGTGTGAGGAATAAATGTTGCGTCTTCGAATTTTTTAGGGTCTTTATCGTATATTCCATCTACATTCGTTGCTTTTATTAAAGCATCTGCTTTGATTTCTGCTGCTCTTAGAGCTGCTGCGGTATCGGTTGAGAAGAATGGACTACCTGTTCCACAACCAAAGATAGTAATTCTACCTTTTTCTAAATGACGGATAGCACGGTCTTTGATATAGAATTCAGCAACTTGTCGCATTTCTATTCCCGTTTGTACACGTACTTCTTGTCCTATTTGTTTAAAAGCATCTCCTAGAGCTAGGGCATTCATAGTTGTTGCTAGCATTCCGATATAGTCACTAGTGGCACGGTCCATGTATGTATTTAATTTACCACGCCAGAAGTTTCCACCACCAACAACAATAGCAATTTCTATCCCAAGTTCGGCACATTCTTTGATTTCTGTTGCAAATTGAAGTACTTCATCAAAGTCAATTCCATTCTTTTTAGTTCCTGCTAATGCTTCTCCACTAAATTTTAATAATACGCGTTTATATTTCAACAAAATCATCTCCTTTTTTATTAGTGTACCATACAATAGCAAAAAAATATAAAGAATTGCAAAAATGTTATTAATATGTTATAATAAGTGGCGCTAAAAGGGGATGGTTTTCATGTTTTATAAAAAGTTAACAACTACAACAGATGAAAAAGAAATGTTAGCTATATTAGATGATAATCATAAAACATCTTTGGAAATTTTTAAAGCAATCGAAGAATTAAAGAGTATAGATTTGCAAGAAAAACCACAAAAAAAGCCTAGCGTATCTTTAGATGCTACTACTTCTAGTACAGATAGTGTACCAAGAAATAATCGTTTTGAGGATGAAGTAGAGTTTTTTATGTCTAGTTTACAAATGATTCCAGATAGTGTTTCTACAGAAGAACTTGCTCATTTACTTCCTTCTAGACAAAATGCTAATTATAAAGCCCTATTATTACGGTTAAAATTAGAACTTCAAAAAAATATTCGAGAGATTAAAGAAATTTTAGAAGAAGGTACGCAAGGTTTTACAGCTCAGGATTTGTATCATTTTAAGAAAGATTTATTGTTTGAAAGAAGAAAAGTAGAGGTTATTGATCAACAATTATTTACAGAAGTAAAAGAAGATAGTCCAGTTTATAATAAATTAATTTTTGTTCCTACTTCCGGGGGAAGTATTAGAGTATTAAAACAATTAAAATCCATACCTTCAGAATATTATTCTAGTTTTCAGTCTTTATTACAATCAATTAAGGATGGTACATTTAAAAATGCCAAGCGTTTTAGTAATGCGCACAATAAGCTTTCAGGAATGAGTGAAGTAAGAGATATTGGTGCTGGAACTAGAGTGATTTTCGATAGACTAGATACGAATTCTTATGCTATTATTACAGCATTTATTAAGAAAACAGATCATAATAAAGGATATTTAGAACAATTAGAAAGAAGTGTTGGTAACTATAAGAGTCTAAAGCCAGTTTTAGAGACTAGTTTAAACAATCCATTATTTCAACAAGAAAACGAGATATTAGAACAAACCATTTATGATGTGTTAGAACATCAGGAAAAAGGGGATGAGGATACTTGTCAGAAGAAATTATTGCTAAAATCAAACAAGAACAAAGTATAGTTGAAAATGCTATTACTATTCCTAATTTAGATATTGAGTTTTATCGTAATTTTTTAGAAAATGCTGATTTTTCTAATCCATGTAATTATGAATATATTGATGTAGCACAGTTTATTATGGCTTATGTTAAAAGTGTTGATTCTTCTTATTCATTAGAGGAATTAAAACCTTTAGCAACGAATTTAAGTTATATTATCAAAAATAATCCAGCAGAAGCTTTAAAGAATTTATTAGAAACAGTAGTATTTTTAGCAGATGAGGAAATGTATCCTGATTTTTTAAAGGTGATAGGCGATGATAATGAAATTAAAAGAAGTTTTTCTTTGTATAAAATAGTAGAACAGAACTCGATGGCTAGTTTTCTAGAAAATGGTTTGGAGTTACTTTCTTCTTATCATGGAAGACTATTTAATTTAGTAACAGAGTTTTATGAAAGTCCAGAGGCTTGGGAATTTTGCTTATCTGTTGTTTATGCTTTTAAAGAGATTACAGAAAGAAAATATTTTTTAGAAGATGAGTATAGAAAGTTAAAAAAAAGTTACGCTTTTGATGATAGTGCTATTCAAAAAGGAATTCAGGGAATTTTAGTAAAAGAATTTCAAGTAGAAAATATTGAGAAAACTTGTAAGAAAATAACTAAATATTATCATGGTCTGTTGCAAAAAGAAGAAAAAAAGGAAAGAGCACTTCATCAAGCATCTAACAATTATCAGAAGTTAAGTGAAGATATAAAGCGAGCCGAGAAAGAAAAAGAAATTACAAACTACCGAGCACTTATTTCAAAATGTGCTAATACAAACTTAAGATGTGATATATTAAGCTGGGTTTATCATCATAATGAGAAGTATTATGATGAATTAGAAAGTAAATATCAAGTTTTATCCGAAAATAATCCTAGAAATTATCAAAGATTATTGCAACAGCATCATATGGATAATGAGTTTTCTTTAGAAGAGGTCATGAGTCGTTATTCTTATCAGGATTTAGAATGGATATTTACAGTACTAGGACAATTAAAAATTACCAATCCAGAGTTATTAAAAAGTGTTATTAGTACTACTACTAAGGATTATGTAGAGAAAGTGTTGAGTCTTGTTAATCAGCAGGTATTAACTAAGAAAACAATAAGAGAAAATATAGATATCTTTGATGAGAAGAAAAATATTATTTCTTTTATGGAGACTAATCTTTCTTTGTTACAGAAGAAAAAAATACCCGCAAATATTTTTACCAAGAATCAAAGGCCACTTTTGCTTAGTCCTGAACAGTTAGAGAAAAATATAGAAATACTAACATCTTACGATTTGATAGGTCAATTAGTAACTACTAATAATTATTCTTTTTTAGGACAAGACGATTTAACGCAAAAAATAGATTTTTCATTAGAGTTAGGATTAGAACCTTTTTTAGAAGAAAATCTAGGCTTATTAAATTATGATTATGTAATTTTTCAAAGAATTAGAATATTACAAGGATTAAACATAGAAGTTTCTAAGGAGGAATTAGAACAAGTGTTAAAAGCAGATAGGTTTATTGTCTCAGATGAAGAGATAAATAAATATTTAAAGTTAGTATCGGTTTCTCGTGATATGTTAGATGAAATGAGGATATTGCCCGAAGATATTATAAAGACTAAGAGATGCTATCAATATCATGATATTTATTTTTCTAAGAATAAAGTGAACCAAAATTTAGAATTATATCCTGAGGATAGGCAACGTTTTACAAAAGCTTTATTTACTGATAGAAAGATAACAGATCAAGAGTTAGAACGTGTTTTTAAAGTAAGAAAAATATAATGAGGTGATAATTATGGAATTTAAAATTATAGATTTGAACTTGGCAACTAAAGAGGATGTTTTAGAAGCTCTAAACGAAAATAGAAAAACAGCTTTATTAATGGAAAAAGAAATTCAGAAATTAAAAAGTCTCGCTGCAACTGTTTCTAAGAAAGAACGTGTTTTTCAACCAGAAAACTGCTATGACGATACTATAGACACTATAGCAGAGGAAGATGTGCAAGAGGAAAACGATGATTTAGAAGGGGAGATTACTTATTATCTTGAAAAATTTTCTAAAGCAAATTTACAAGAGTTGCTAGAAAATAGAGAAGATATCTTACCCGCTTTAGAAAATTATCATTATCAAAATATTATGTTGAGATTACGTTTAGAGACATTAAAGACCATGAAAGAAATTAGTCATATGATAAAAGAAACACCTAGTGATTCTTTAGAAGAGATACAGTATTATGGCGAAGAATTAGAATACGAAAAGAAAAAGTTAGAAGTTTTAAATACACCAGAAAAAGAAGCAAGTCAGGAGAAAAGCCGTAAAAAGAATAGATTGGTTTTTGCGACTACACAAGGTGGAAATATTAGGGTATTAGAAGATATTGATAAAAGAATTCCTAGAGAATATTATCCTAAATTTCAAGAGTTATTTTCTTCTGTTGTACATGGAACATTTAAAAATGTTAGAAGATTTGTTGCTAGTAATAATGAAACTGCTGGTTTTTATGAAGTAAAAGATCATAAGGTAAGAGTAGTTTTTGATAGAGTAGGACCAAATACTTATGCTGTTATTACCGCTTTTATGAAGAAAAGTGATAAAGATAAGGGATACATTGATTTTTTAAAAAGAGTACTTAGTGATTATAAAACAAATAATCAAAAAGTACTTAAAGAAAATTGTGATAGTGTTGAGTTTATGACTTTACAAAAGCATTATGAATTAGAACTATTTAATAAATTGGGACAAGATAGTAGAAAAGGTATAGA
>CALVVW010000029.1 GCA_944364005.1 uncultured Bacilli bacterium
CCCCCCCCCCGATTCGTACAATTGTATATTTCATATATTCTCCTTCCTAGTCTCTAATCCCAATAAAACAGGACTTCGCCATTCGCTTTGATGGCTTTATCATATATTTCAAGGCTTCCTTGACCTTTTGATAATGTTATTGCTCCTGTGTTTAAGCTATCGATTTTATCAGCAAAATCAATTTGGAATTCATAACTCTTTTCATAATCGAAGTTTGTCCCACACTGGATTGAACCACTATACATGTTGCCACTCTTTGTTGGATTTAATGCTCCACCACTTATCCAAGTACTGCTTCCCTTTTCTCGATATTTCCATGACATCGTAAGAGTATTACTTGTTGCTCCAAAAGAGCCATTGAAATAATTACCGGAATATGTTAGATTAACTACGCTTGATGTTTGATTCGCTCTTTTAAAACTTGCATTGCACGTTAATTGAACATAATTAATCATTGTAGCTGTTTTTGTAATAGTAGTAGAATATCCACGTGAATCCGTCGCACTTACACTAAATGAGTTTTTGCTTACATTTGGAATATCTAAATAATTACTAACAGATGATCCTTCAATACTTCTTGAAGTTATGCTAGCACTATTTTTGGCTATTGCACTTATGGCTACTCTAGCAGTAGATTTATACCTGACTAATTTAGAACTATCACCAGTTAATGTGGTTGTATTAGAATTTGTATCAACTACAGTTGCTGATACGCTTGGCTTACAAGCCGCTTCATTACAACTAGCAGTAAAAGTTGTAGTTGTACTTCCCACATTTGTATCACCACTAAATGTGGTACAAGTTATTGTACAAGTTCCACTTTTTGAGTTTGGAATCTGTGCGTAAAAACTCGTTGGAACAGTAAAATTAACACTACTCGTACTTGTTTTTGTTGCTATTGTTCCACTTAAGCTTCCGAATTGGTAAGTAAGTGTATGAGTGAAGCTACTAGATTGCTTATTGATTGTAATAGTACTTGTGCTACCAATTGTAGCATTAGTTGCCGAAACGCTGCTTTTTCGTGCGATTGTTGGTAATGTCCATGTAGCATTAACACTTCCTCCTGTAACAGATGAAGAAGATCCTTTCATATCAAATAATCCAGATAAGCTTAAAGTTAACTTACCCTCACTGTTATGCTCTACCTCATCTGTCCAAGTACCCAGGTCTACCAATTTACAGTTTCTGAAATCTATATTTTGAGTTCGATTAATAACATTGCTTCCGTTAACCTTTAATTGTGAAACTGCATTTCCATTGAGGTTATAAGCACCGACAATAGAACTTGTAGATTGTGCATAGTGATGTAACGTTATATTTGATTTGTTTGTTGCAGGATCTTGCCAATTTAATGTAGCATCTAAAAAGTAATTAACATTCTTAGCTGTGTTGTTTCCACTAACTGTACCTTTATACTGAGGCATTAGCTACCACCTCCTGTGATGAAAATACCAATCCCTTTTCCGTAAATTTCGTCCTCCACATCTTCAAATCGTCCGTTTCCTGATTGCAAAAAGTTATTAAATATAAGATTGCTTGCATAAGTAACACTTTGCCCCTGATAATCTTCAAGTGCTGGAGTTTTTTGTGCCATTTCTTCATCAACATAACCTGAATAGAACTGAGTAGTTTCTGCTGCACTAGTTTTATCCTTAACTTCAAGTCCTGCCTCATCTAATTTAGATCCTGTCGGAGCATTAGTCTTTTCAATGTTTAGCCCGTCTTGATTAAATGTATATCCTGTTTCTGTTTGAACTTGTGTAACACCATTTACTTGGATATCTTCAATTATGTTGATTGCCTGTTCTGTAGATGTTGTTAAGTTTTCAACTCTATTTGTAATTTCTGTTACATTTTCTACTGTTGCGTATCCATCTAGCCTTCCGATTACATCTTGATAATTATTCGCAGCAGTAGTTGCATTTTCACTAATTTGATTTTGTAAACTACTTAAAGTTTCGTCTACATCTTCGGTAAATTTATACCAAGTATAATCGCTAAAGTTAGTACTATCAGCTTCATTAAAGTCTACATATTGTCCAAAATATGCACTTGGTTTTTCACCTAAACCATATCCAAGTTCTGTATCAGCTGGAGTAAATGTACTACCGTCCTCAGAATATTTGATATGCAAGTAAGGAGTTTGTCCATCTGTTCCTGGTTGTCCTGGTGATCCTGCTTCTCCGTCTGCACCTTTAATTAAGCTCCATACATATCCACTAGGATTTGTTGGAGCAGTAGGACTTGTTGTGCTTGCCACACCCATATATTTGCTATTTGAAGTAGGTGTATCAGTCATTGGATTTCCACCCGCATTTTCAGAATATCTTACATAAAAATATGTAGACGTTCCATTTTCGCCAGGTGGGCCTTGAATTCCTTGCTCTCCAGTATCTCCTTTATCGCCTTTGTCACCCTTTAAACTAGCTAAATATTCTTCTTCAGTACCAGTATTTCCAGCATCAAGCCATATTTGATAAGCGCTTTTACCGTCGACACCATCAGCACCAGCACTTCCAGGCTCACCTTGAGGACCAGCAGCACCTGTTTCTCCTTTTTCAGCTAAAACCACAACAATCTTTTTTTGTACTACATATTCTTTTTCATCTTCGCTATCTAAATAATTAAAATTGATAATAAACTCATTCGTAAGATTTGATATAGCTGTATTAGAGTCAACTGTCAAGTTTACCTTGTCAGTTGTAAATGATAAAGTTATACCAGAAGCTGAACTTGTACTTGTTGGCGTTACACTTACTTGTTCACCTTTAAAATAACAATAAAATCCGATTTCATACGTCTTGGATTCTATTGGTTTATTATCCGTATTTACTGGTATTGTAAGATTATATAAATCTAAATCTACACTAAATAAGCTAACCACATCCAAGAATTCTTCTTTAGATGTATATTTCTCTTGTACTTGGATCAATACTTGTTGCGGGATTTGTTGAATAATTGTGCTATTCTCAATTTGTTCTTCTACAATTGCTGTAACATCTTTATTTAAAACATAATCTCCAAGCATATTTTCAACACGCGTAATATTATCTTTATTATCATTCATTTGAATTCCAGTTAGAGTATTTTTTGTTTCACCAAGCGTAATTGTCATTGATGTTGCATCATTTATTGATGTAATTTTTTTAGAAAGTAAATAAGTTTTCGAAATACCATGAAATGTACTCTTAACAACGACATATTCACCAAGTTTAAATGAATTAATATTTTTATCTAAAACACTTAAATCGAATGAATTTAATTCTAAAGTGCTTTTTAACATGACCGCAATTTCACTTAAATAATCTTCACCTTTTGTTTTTAAATTGCTAGCTAACGTTATATCATCCCATGTTGTATCGCTAATCGGTGCAACTATCCAACCGTAGTTAGCCAGTGCTGTTTCATTTACTAAGTAATCTTTTCCATTATTTACATCTTTAATTGTCAACCGTTCTTTTGCGCCATCTTCGTCTTCGATTTCAGCGCCTAGCGGAATAACAATGCTATAAGTTGTGCTAGCGTCATTATCCACAAATAAATCCATTAAATTTTTCCCAAATTCTATTGTTTGACCGGCAATAATTTGATTTTCACCATTTTTAAAATCATCGACCCAATCTATGAATGTAAAATCATTTTCATATCTTTCAAACAAATAACCACCAATAGTATCTAATATTTTAGTTTCTAAAGATTCAAATGTACTTATATAATCAGTACTACTTCTATTAATATAATCATTGTTATCTAAATTAGCTCCTGTTAATTTTCCAATTAAAACTATTTTGTCACCATCAATTTCATAGTAATTATCTATTTCACTAACATTTGGATTAAGAACTTGCTCGTATAAAAAAGTGGATTCATTATACTTAAAATATACTTTATTGCTTTGAATCGATATATCTTTCGTCTTTTCGAAAGTTCCTACCTGGGTATTATGAGAATTAATAAAATATTGAAATAAATCTTTTGGAGTTCCTTGAAATGAATAGGGCCTAATTATACTATCAAATAAAAAAGCAAATGAACTTTCGCAAGTTATCTGCTTACTATTATCCATTGATTGATTAATATCTATTACTCTACCTTTAAAAATAGTATTATTATCCTTTTCAATTTTGATATTTGGAACTAATGGAGATATTTTATCAAAATATGGATGTTCAGGATAAATTTGAAAGGTCAGTTCCTTTACTTTGCTCAATTCTTCTGTTAAAACTGCATTTGTAACGCGATACTTTTCTGTTCGAATATCATGCAATATATATGGACCACAATAAATTTCATAATTCATAATATGCCCTCTCGATATGTAAATTTTAAAGTGCCTGTTCCACTTACTATCTCAACAATATTACTTCCTTCACCTAGAGTGAAATCTGGACTTTGAAAAGATGTTCCCTCACTAACACTAAAATTCGTATTATTAAATTTAAAAACGATATTTCCTGTACTTTCTACAACTGGCATAACTTTTTTATATAAGTTATTCAATGTAATTATATCTCCTTCACTAACAATTTCTTGAACAGTAGTTTCATTAATTAACATTTTATATGGATCACAATTACATGTAATTGTTATATGAGCGACTGTTTTTTCATGTGTTAAGGCAGAAACACTACATCTCCCATAATAATAATATCCATTATCTACATCCAAAATAATTTTTCGATTTTTACCATGCAAATAAGCCTTTATTTCATCATACGTTTGCCACCAAGTACTAGGCTCATCAAATAAATCAAACTGAAATTCTAAAGTACGATTATCATAATTTGTTTCTCCATATACGTCAGTTAAATCTAAGTATCCATCTCTTCCAGGAATAGTAATATAATTAGTTCTCAAAACAGCTTCACCTATATTTTTATAAGTCATAAGTAATTTCCAATCCGTTATTGAATGCTTATCATCAAACTTAACTCCATTCATCAGCTTCTACCCCTTTTCCTCTTTGAACTTATAATTCCTAATTCATTATCCATATCTGGAGCAATTTCTCCAACTAACGTTCTTTTATTGATATATACTTTAAGTCCTCTCATATTATTTAAAATTTCAGGTATATATTTATTTATTGTTGACATTATGTCATTGATTGATTCACTTTGATTTGATAAGACTTTAGAAGAGCTATAATCTGTTGTCGCATGTACCAACACATTTTTATTAAAGTCAGGAGTGCTTATTTCTGTACTTAACACTTTTTGCATCCTATTTAGAACATCTTGACCAACATTATCTACAGTTTTTAAAATATCTTTTGATTTATCATCAATGCCAATTCTTAAACCCTCGTCAAAATATTCACCCATTTCTTGCGTTGCTCGCGAAGGAGAATTTTCATCTAGAGCTTTCTTCATAGCTTTTTTTACTTTTGAACCGATTCCTTGCACTGCACCAATGATTGAATTTATTTTGGAAGTATTAGTAATACCAATTTCCAACCCATTCAATAAATCTTCCCCTGCTTTTTTTGAATCTTCATCTAAATCAAGTTCATTCATTAAATTATTAGCAAATGTTTTAAAGTTCTCTTGAGCAACTGGTTCTTTCGAGGCAATACCATCAATATACATTTGAATAGTTCCGTCGCCAAGTTCTTTAAATTCATATTTTTTCCCAGAAGCTTGACTAATCATATTAGATAATCCTGTAAGTAATTGTTCAGTATTTGCTTCAAGTCCATATTTCATTGCTAATCCTTGATCTATAAAGCTCTGCTCTAATAAAGCTAATTCCTTTTCGGCTTGCTCAATGTCTTTATCATATTCATCACTTTTTGTAGATTCTTTAATGGACTTATAATCTTCTAATTGTTGTTGCAGTTCTAAATAATGTCTATACATTTCTTTTTCAGAAGCAGAATTATTTTCAACCTGAAACCAAAAATAGTCTTCTGTAGAAGCCATTAAGCTATCATAATTGCCTTGTTGATATAGACGCTCATTTTCTTGATACATAGCCATAGTATTCACATAACCATTATAAACTTCTTCTCTATCCCATAAGATATTTTCTAATTCTCTTTCTTGACTTTCCAATTCTTCAAGTTGTTTTTCAGCTTTTGAAGTATCAATGAATGGCATATCTTTCATCTTCTCAATATCGTTTTCTAAAGCCTTTATTTCCTTTTGCTTTTCTATAACATCCGCTTGAGCTGCTGCAACATCCTTTTCAGCTTGTTCTTTATTTTGTAATGCTTCAATATAAGCTTGCTCTTGAGACTCTAAAATTAACATAGCTTTCTTTTTAGCAATGACTTCGTCAAACGTTTCTGTTAAATTATCATATCCTTTAATAGTATTTCCAACCATCTCTATTTCAAGCCCCATTGCATCATTTAATTTTGCTGTAATTATTTCAGCTCTTTCTTCATATTCTTTTTTTACCTTGCCATTTTCATCAACAAGAGTTTGTAATTCATCGTATAATTGCTGATAATATTCTAATTCAGCTAGACTATCTGCCAAAGCATTTTCACGTGCTTCCACACTTGCAGTATAAGCATCTGTTTCTTCTTTTACTGCATCAGCAAGCTTTTTTACCTCTTCAGTTTCAGCTTCTAACTTTTTCAAATTATTATCAGACGCATCTATCCATGCACTTACTGCCGTAACTACTCCACCTATAACACCTGCTAAAGTTAAAATAGGATGATTAGTAATAACTGTTGTTAATTTCCCTAAAACTGTTATTGTATTCCCTACTCCTGTTACCATTTTACCTATGCCATTAACTGCCAAAGAAGTTCCACTAGTTAAAAGAGCAATTGTCATAATAACATTTTTTGTCCCGTCATCTAAATCATTAAATTTATCTATCCATTTGTTAATCGCATCTAAAATTTTACTTATTATTGGTAACAAATTTTTCGATAAGTCAGATGCTGAAGATTTAATTTTCTTTAATGCCGTTTGAGCTTCATTTGATGTTGTATCATACATTGTTTCTGTTGTTTTGTTAATTGCACCTGTTGTATCTTGATATGTTTCATTAACATCATTTAATGAAGTGATAATCTTTAAAGCATTATCTTCTCCTAAAGCACTCCATACATTACTAGCTGTAGATAAAGCTTCTTGCTCATCTTTCGTATTTTTTAAATCATTAATTACAGATTTAAAAACATCTGCACTTGTAGCTTTTCCTTTTTCCCACTCCTTAAACAACTTTTGTGTATCCTTAGAAAAAGAAGATAGATTTTCTTTGATTCTGCCATCACTTAATGAAATAGTAAATTCTTTTACAAAATCGTTTACTTTATCCAGATTATACGCACCTGCATCTAATCCGTTTTGCAAAATACTAAACATTTCTTGAGCAGTAAATCCAGCCTGTCCCCAAATTTGAGTATATTCTGCCAAATTATCGCCTAATTCATGAGTTTTATCTAAGCCATTTTGAGCTCCAACTGTCATTAAATCAAATGCTTCTTCAGCTGAAATCCCCATATTTGTTATTAAACCATTAACTCCTCTTAATGTTTCTTCAAAATCCATTCCATAAGCATCTTGTAAAGCATAAGTTTTTTCAACTACTGATTGAAGTTGATCGTCTGGTAAATCTTTCATTGTCGTAGATACGATTCTCATTTTGTCAGCGATATCGCCAAAATCTTCTCCATAATTATTATCATGAATACTTTGCAGTATTTCTTGATATTTTTCAGTTTCTTCTGTTGCTTTCCCAGTTGTCGCAATATATTTTGCCACCGCATCTTCTAAACTAGATGCAGTAATTACTGAAGCTGTAACTCCAGCAGCAGCAACCGCTGATACCTTATTTAATTTAGAACCTGCATCTTCTATTTTACTACCTAAATCTTTAACTTTATTCGCCGCAACAGTAATCTTTTGCTCTGCAACACTTCCAAAATCTTTCATTTGGTCTTTAAAACTTGTGAGTTTCTTTTCTGTTGCAACTATTTCCCTTTGCAAATCCCTAAATTCTTCATTCGTAACAGTAATTTCATTACTTTTTATCTTTTTTAGAGTTTCATTTAAAATCCTTTGCTTTTCTTCGGTATCTTCAATAGATTTTGTTAATATCTCTTGCTTTTGCCTCAAAAGATCAGTATTTGAGGGATCAAATTTTAATAAAGTATTAACGCCATTTAATTCGCTTTGAAGAGACTTTGTATTTTTTTCAATTCCTTCAAGTGCTTTTCCAAGTTTTGTTGTATTTCCATCGAATTCTATTGTTATACCTTTTATTTTTGATTTTGAAGTTGCCATTGTGCACCTCCTTCTATTTAAAACTTAAAAAAATAGGGAGAATCATCATTGATGATTGCTCCCAAAAGTATTTCTTAAACTAACACGATCTATATCTGTTGTTTCTAATCTCTTTGCATTTTTTAAAAATTCACGTCCACTTTCTGTTTTAGAGCTATTATATATAAAAGCTTCACGTAAAAAGTATTTATAATCTAAAATATTAAGTTTTCCTACTTCAAACATTGATATATTAAGATAATCCGCAACTATTTTTATGTCAATAGTTTCAATCTCATAAGTTAATCCCTCATTATCACCTGGATAATAAGGGATTTTTAGTTTTTTTTAGCACCAACCTTTTCTAACCACTTAGTATATTCGTTATTTATTGTTTCAAGCATTTCGGAGTTTTTAGCAAATTTTTCTCTGATATCTTCTTTACTAAGTTTAATTTCCTCTACATTATTATTAAAGATTAAATAATCCATTTCAATCAATTTATCTTCTAAACTTAAATTATTAGAATTTAAACCAATATTTTGGATTTTATAACTATCAGATAATGTTACAGGATAAACATGAATAGTTAGATTATCACTCCATTTTATCTCAAAAGTGCTTGATGCAAAAGTAGTCATGTCAAACATAACATATCACCTACGCAGTAGCTGGAATTTCTTCTTCAACTATAATTAAAGTACCATTTGCATCGTTTGGTAAAGCACTAAATTCAGCATCAATTACTGTTTCAGCATCTTTTGCAAATGCGAGAGTAAATCCAGATGTATTTTGACCTACAATAGTTACACGTACATCTCCATCAACAGCATCTTCATGTAAGAATCTAATTACATAAGATTTTCCATTATAATTGCCTACACCACCGATTTTAGTTGTTCTTTTTCCATTTGCTTCAGTTGTAGTTCCTGTACTTGTTAGTTTTTCTAAAGTTTTACCATTCCAAGTCATAATACCACTTGTTAAAGTAGCTTCCTCTGTTTGAATAGTTCTCTTCTTTACCTTTCCAAGATCATCTTCGGCTGTATAAAATGTTGGAGTATAAGCAATGGATGCTCCTCCTTTTATATAACCAATTCTATTATTTTCAGTTTCAATTGTTGCATCTTCAGGAATACCATCCTCACTATCAAATTCAGTAACAAATAATTTACCACTACCTAAAGTAATTACATCTTTATCTCTTTTAGCCATTTTAAAATCACCCTTTCTTTATTTTTTCTAAAAAAGTATTTATTTCATAAATTGTTACATATAACTGTTCATCTTCTAGCCAATCAGTATTTTTATCATACTGATAATCTTCACTATTTAAAAATTTCTCAATAGTTTTTTCAATTTGAACATTTTTTGTTTCATAATAATATTCTAAAGTCAAATTATGTTCTATAATATTATTTAAAACATCAGCACCCCTAATAGTAGTATTATCTATATAAATGAACCATGGTAATTCTGGAGGCTTTAAATATCTTAACTCCTTCCATTTAAATCCTGTTCCATTTTCTAAAATTTCTTGTATATCCATTATAATTCCTCATTAATTCTTTTTTCTAACTCTTTTTCAGCTTTAGAATAATTCTTTTCAATAAAATCATTCCCTTTAGTTCTTCCACCATTTCTGGTTTGATGCCCATTTTTAAGTAAATGAGTTAATCGATATTCGGGATCTTTAACATACCATGTATCTGTTACACCACTGATACTTTCGTAAGTTGTTTTAACATCAATATATTTATTATATTTGTTTCTTTTTCCTTTAGGAGCATCTCTTTTTGTATTTGATTTAAATTCCTGTGATACTTCATGAATAATCTTCTTAGTATTTTTTATGACTTCATTATTGTAACTTTCTAAAGTATCCATAACAACATTACTAAAATTATTAATTGAAATTTTTAACACCACAACCACCTACAATTGTAAGCTCATTATGATTTAATTGAAAATCATCCACATTAGTAATATTAAATATTTTATTTTCATAAATGATACGATATATTTCTGTGTTAAATATTAGATCTTTTAGTGCTTCACAGTATCGTATCTTAAAATTAAATGTGGAACCACTTATTTCTGTTCGAGCATTAAAATATTCCTTACCACTCGATTTATTTACGTTTGCGTGTATATATGGATTCTTTTCTTCTTTCGACTTTTCAGAAACATAGTAATCTTCCCATTTTTCGGTATTAATATCTAATTTCTGAAACCTAATTATTTTATTATATACTGCCATCTTATTTAGTCTCCCATTTCAACTGCATAATAAAATCATTTTTCAACTTATTGATTGTTGCATTTTCTTTCACACTATTAGAATTTCTATCAAACAAATCTTCAATGACTAAGAGAGCTAATTGTTTAGCTCTCTCGTCATCATGATTGAAATCTCCAACTGCTCCTTTTAACCATGCATCAGCTACTGCAATATATCTTGTAATTCTATCATCAGTACTTTTATCCGAAAAATCGATACCCAATTCTTTTTTTACATCGTCAACACTGAGCATAGCATCACCATCGTTATACAGAAGCTACATTACTAATTTCAATGTATCCATTTACAAATGCATCAGCATCTCTTACTTGTACATCTTCTCTTTCAACTGCTCTATAAAGAGTTAAATCTTCTTCAAATGCATTTAATTCTCCAGCTGCTGCTACATTAGAAGCAAGAATATTTACTTTTTTACGATCGAATAACTTAATTCCTTCTTTTAAATCACCAATTATAACTGGGATTTGAGAGGCAGTAACCTCATAATAACTAGAAGTTGAAGGATTTCCAGTTGGCTCAGCAACAACGGTATATACATATGATCCTTCACTACCACTTCTTGTATAATAAGTTTTACCTGCTTTAACAGTTTGGTCTGTAGATGCAGTATATACGTTTTCGCTTGCTAAATCAGCGTTAGGAACAACTCTAATAGGTACAACTGTAGCTCCAGCTGCTAAAACTAAATTCATTGGATCACTTGGATTAGATTGTAATAAATAATTTCCTTCACTATCTTTTAATGTATCAAGATATTGTAGTCCATCATCATTAGTAACTATTTTTGATGTGCTCTTAAATGCTTGTCCCAAAGTTACATTTAAAGCTCTCTTAATGTCATCTAAACCAGTTAGTTCTGCTTTTGCTTTTGTCATAATTGCTTCAATAATTAATTTGTTTCTCGTTACACGACTCTCATCAGCTATCCATTCAGTTAATAAACTATAAATATTAGCATCACTATCTTCAAGTAATTCATTTGTTACTGGTAAAATACCTGCATATTTGCCGATTTCATAACTAATTCTATCAAATTGAGGAGTATTTTTCGAACCAATAGTACTTCCTTCACCCACTTTAGAGAATCCAGTTTGAGAGGATCTTTTCTTATAAGTTCTTTTTCCACTCATAGTACTAACTGTTTCAACGCTTACTAATTGTGCTAAATTAAATTTAGCTTCTCTTAATCTTTCAATATCTGTTGAAACGTCTTCTGGTACTGTATATCCGCCTTCTGTAGAAGTTCCCTCACTCATAGAATTTCTTACACTTCTAATAGCCTTTGCAAAGTTCTTAACTTTATCATTTACTTTAACTTGTGCTACCACGTTATCATCAACAACTTCTTTTTCAGTTTTAAATAACTTTTCAGCTATCTTATACTCTCTTTCTAAATCTTCAATTTCAGCAAGTACACTCTCTGCTTTCGCTAATTCCTTTGCATCATAAAATTTAATTGCTTCTTCATTTTTTTCTTCAATTTGAGCTCTTATTTCCCTCATTTTTTTATTCATCTTTTTTTCCACCTTTCTTATTTTTATTTTCTTTTTCTTCTTCGCCATCTTCTTCATTTTCTAGAATACTTTCTGGCTCTGTCTTTTCATTTTCAATTATTTCAATTTTCTTTAATAACTCTTCATTTTCAGTTTTTAGAGTTTCGATTTCTTTTGATAGTTCTTCTTTTTCAGTTTCTAAAGTTTTAACCTTAGTTTCTAGTTCTTTATCACCATAAAAAAATGGCACTACCACAGCTTTGCCATTAAATTTATAATTAAGAATTTCTTTTGCACGATCCTCAGATACTTCAAAGGTTTCACCAAAATTTTTAGTAATGCCTTCTTTTTTAAGATCTAAGCGATCAACTATTACTTGTAAAATCATCTTTTAATTCCTCCAATCTTAACTTATTTTTGATTAAATCAAGTTTTATTTTAATTTTTTTCTTTTTTTCTTCATTTTCTTCTAAAATTTCCTTATTTTCTATGGAAAATCCAGAATCATCTAAAGAAAAAGTTATTTTATCAGCAGCTAATGGCCCTGTTAATTCTTCTTTGCTAATAAATGTAACTTTATCCTGTTTGTCTAAAATATTCTTAATAGAATCAGGGACGTTCTTGTATTTATCAAATAATTTACTTGATATACAAGCAACTGCCACTTTTTCTTCATTTAGAACAGTTACATTAAAATATTCTTGCATTTCTGTTGAAGATAACCATGTTTCTGCATCAATTAATTCTTTAATCTTTGCTTCATCACACTTAGCTTTAGATAGATACATAGGTATCATGACACTATCTTCTATTTTGTTTAAAGCATCAATTGTCTTTTGCATATCATTTGCATTTCCAACAGCATAACTCATAGGTTTATGTACCATTACGATAGAATTCTTATATAAATAGATATTATCGGCTACAAACATCAAGAATGATGCTGCACTAGCACTTAATCCATCTACATAAGCATTAATTTCTGTTCCTTTGTCTTTTTGGCGTTCTAGCATACTTATCATAGTTGATGCAGTAAACACATCACCTCCTGGCGAATTGATGTATAAATTTAGCTTTTGAATATTACCCAAGCTATCTAGCTCTTTTTTAAAATCCATTAAACCGACTTCAGTATCGCTAACTTCTTCACCAGTCCACCAATCGACCGATTTTTCTTGAACTATTTCGCCATAGATAAACAAATCTGCCTCTGTGGAAGTGACATTTTTAAATTCAAAAAAACTTTTCATTATCCGTCATCACCTCCTTTCGCATTTACTCCATATTGACTACCGACTTGCTCTACTCGTATCATTGACCCGTTTACAATCAAATAATCTCCACCATCTTTGGAGTCTAAATCTAAAAAAGCTCGAGCTTCATTAGGGGTATATAATCCATTGCTAATTCCTTGTGTTAAACTGTCTACTTGCGTTTTCAAATCTGCTCTTAAAAGCATTCCTGTATTAAATTTAAAGTAATATCCTTTGCGAATTTCTTTATCACTTAAAAGTTTATAATTTAATTCTTCTTCATACTGTTTCAATATGAATAAAAGAGTATCAACTAAAAACGCCAAGTTTTGAGCTTCACTAGAAGAATAACTTGACTTAGAATAATCATTAATTTGAACTGGCTTTATACCAAATGCACTTGCGATTTGTAACGCACTATATTTTTTTAATTCTAAAAATTCGTTATCGCCTAATTTTGTGTTTAATGGTGTTATATCTGTTCCAACTGGAATTGGAATAAGGCCTTTAGAAGTATTTATTTTTCCTTTAGCATAATCTTCCAAATTTGCTAAGAAATTTTTGGTTGCCTCTTTATTAATTTCACCAGTATATTTAACTACTGCTTTAGCAGTAAAACCACTATCATATAAAGCATTCTGCATATCTTGGGCTTTTTGATTACCACTTATTGTAGTATTTAGCATATCTCTAACAGATAATCCCGATAATCCATCTTTATCAGTCATAAATGTTTTAAAATGCAGAATTTCTTCGCTTGAAAATTTATATGTTTTGCCGTTGTCTGAGTACAAATAAAAAACATCAGGAATTTTATTTAATAATGAAGCGTCATCATACCAAATTTCCATTTTTGAAGAGTCTAATGGAATTAATTTTGTTTCACTTCCAGCACCGCTAATCAATGCATAAGCATTTCCGTAATGATTTCGATAATATTCTAAAGTACTCCAAAATGATGTTGAAGTCATGAATTTGTTTGGCCTGTTTCTTATAGTATTATATAGCGGATGATCAATTGCTTCAATTACACCATGTTTTATTGTTTTTTGATATAATTTCAATGGTAATTTACCAATACTTTCGCTTAGGATTTTCAAACACGCAAAATAAGTAGCTTCTGACCTAACATCTTTATCCATGTCTTTATTTATTCCTAAAAAATCAGCTAATTCAAACCAACCTGTCATATCATATCCTGTACTATTATTTTTAAATAGCTTTTTAAAATTAAACTTAGGCATTTAATCACCTCCATCCCATTTTTTCTAAATAATTATTCATTTCTATATCTACATCTATATCATCTTGAAATTTCATAAATGCAACATGTGCATTTATACAAGCATCCACTGGATCTATTCTTCTGTTACGTTTGTTTTTTTCTTTATCTACTTTAATTTCGCCAAAACTATTAGAAACTGTTTTAGCGTTACTAAACGACCAAGAAAGCAATTCATTAGATTTATCATATTCTATTTTTTCTGATTTAACATTTAATTGCATGTCAGCAGTAGCATCATTTAAGAATTTTGCACTTTGAGTTATCTCAATCAAAGGAATTCCTAATTCCTCTAAATCACTTAAAAAGGCATCAGCGTTATGTGGATCGTAACCTATTGCTTTAATATTCAAATGATATTCTTCAATTAAATCCTTTAAATGCTTAATAATGAATTTATAATCATTCTTAAAATCATTCATTCCTCCTGTTACTGTAATCAATTTATTTTGTTCCCAAATATCATAGGGAGCTAAATCACTTTCTATGTGTTCTTGAAGTCTAGCTTTAGGCATGAATGAATGAGAATAAATATAAAATTTATCATTATATGGAAATTCTAAAGACAAAGTTGTTAAATCTCCACCACTTGATAAATCTAATCCGCAAAAGCAACTACATCCATCAAAATCTTTTAATGTTTTATTTATTCCACATTTCTGCCATTTTTCTATATCAATAAATTGTGTATCTTCATCACGAGCCCATAAGTTCATAGATTTAGTTTTAAAATCTCTGAGTTCTGCTCCACCCATGTCTTTTGCAGTTTGTGCATCTTGTCTTAAAATTTCCATCCCTTCTTCAAAAGTTGCTAAGTAAGGATTTGCTTTAATATAATTTTTTTCATTAAATATATCATCACCTTTATCAAGACAATATATATCCACAAAAAAATCTTCTGCAGTTACTGTTCCTTCAAGAATACTCACCGCATAATTATCCATTGAGAAACTAAAACTTTCTGTGCTCATGTCAAAGCCTCGTGTTGTAATCATACTAATTAACGTTTCCATTAAAGATCTTGTTCCATTATACAAAGCTTTGTACACATGATTAGTTGGAATCTGATGTATCTCATCTAAACTTGAAAAAATAGAGCGATGTCCATCTTCTAAACCACCTTCTTTTGATAATGCTTCAATGGTACAATTTGTAACATTACACAGAATTAAAGATTTATAATCTTTAACTTCAAATAATTCTTGCAAATCAGGATCTATATTAATAAACTTCGCTATTTCTTCCCAAGCAATTCTTGCCTGACGTCTCTTTGTTGATGCTGTAAACAACTTACCATAACTATAATTACCAAAAAGGGCAATATAAGATCCCATAATACCATTAATAAATGATTTACCTTGTTGACGAGCCATAGAAACATAGCTACGTCTAAATCTACGATAACCATTTACTTTTTTCCATCCAAAAAGAGAACCAATAATAAAATGTTGGAACTCTTTTAATTTTACAGGCTTTGGTTTTTCGCCTTCCGCAATTGTTAATGTTTCAGCAAAATCTAATATTTTTTCACTTGCATCAATATCCCAAAAATATGGAAATTTATCAGTTCTTTGTCTTTCCAAATCTTTCAAATGTCTTTTGCAAGCTAAATAATGAAGCCTGCCAAATGGAATTTTTGAATGATCGAATACTCCACTAACAACTAATTCTGCATGTTCTGTAGCTCTATCTTTCTTTGCCACTTTCATCACCAAATTTTTCTAAAAATTTATTTTTTGGGGGAGGATCTGGTGACTTTGGAACTACCAACTTACATCTTGATGCAATTGTTAATCCTAAATCATTTGCACATGCTCGACATTGCTTAAAGGCTTTATCTTGCATAGAAGTTAATCTTTCCATCGCAACTATATCACTTTCACGAATAGCTTTATTAAGTAATTTTGTATATTTTAAATATTTTTCTTTTGCTAAGAGATACCTTGCTAAAGTATCTTCGTCTAATTCTGTCATTATTCCAATATGTAGAAGTTTAGAAGAAATATCTTCAAATTCTTTTTTCAGCTTCGAGGGAAGATAATTTGGTATCTCTACATCCTTTAAATCAACTTTCAGTTCTGTACTTTTTCGCTCTTCAATTTCAGCCTTAGTAAGATGTTTTTTTCCTTTTGCTTCAATTAATTCAATAGGTTGTCTTGATCTACCCAATTTATCACTTCCTTTCAAAATTTCAAACTGTATTTGGGGAGTTTTTGTTACAAAGAGGTCCTCTGCACCGTTCTCCAAGCATATACCTAAACTTTTTTAGTACCCCCTGGGTTAATTCTTAAGGACAAATTACTAACATTTTTTCACTGTTAATCTTTATTATCTTTGTTGTCTCGAGAATTATTATTTTTAACATTGGTCTCTTTAATTACTTCAGCAACAGGTTTATTATGATAAGTTGCCTTAAGTATCTCTTTAGCTCTTTCATCGCTAACTTCGAAAATATCGTTATATTTAATTTTCTTTTTTTCTTTTGTCAAAGTCAATTCCGTTTTATCACAAACAATTTGTCTTAATTTCATCGTTAACACCTCCCCTCCTTTTTTGGAACCTATTGTGCTTTAAATTATGATGCTCTATGCACAAGCACATTAAATTGTCATAGTCTAATCTTCTATTCCATCCAGCTTCAATTTGAATTGGAATAATATGATGCACTTCAGTTGCAAATCTATTACATTTATTATATTCACATCTGTACTGTTCGTCTTGCAATTTCTTTTCCTTTAATATTCGCCAGTCCTTTGAGTTATAAAACTCTTTATACCTAGTATCCCTAGTTTTATTATATCGGCTATTTCTTTTTGCTTTTAATACTTCTTGATTAGCCTCAACCTTTTTTAAACACTCAGAACAATATTTATTTGGATATGAAATAGTTTTCTTGCATTTATTACATAATTTATATATCATTATTCTTCATCATCACTAAAATGATTTATTGTTATATATACGGTTTCCACATTTACTTTAATATTTGGAAATAATTCGTTTATCTTCTCCAATTCTTCTTTCATATCTTTCAAATCTTCCATATCAACACTTACTTTTAAATTGATACCATCATTATTCATAATTTTCTCACTCTCCTTAAATAACTATTTTTTATTAGTAAATTCCCTTTTTTACTTCTATCCGAACAATGTTCTTTTTCAAATTGCACCAAAATATCATGAATTCTTAATAGATTTTTTCTATCTAAATAGCCTTTGATATTTTGATCTATCATTTCACTACTAATAGCCAAGAACATATCATAATCCTTAGCTTCTATCAAATGTAAATATTCATGAGATGTTAATTGATTAAGTATAGCTCCATTCCACCACAGATATCCTTCTCCTAAACCTTTGGCTTTACAATTACGCCTAGGAACTACAAGATGATGAAATGATAATGTCTTTTTATCTACAGCTGAATACCCCATAAAATCATAACCTAATTCCATTATGTTGTAATACTCTATCATTTCTTTTGTTATTTCTCTCATTTTAGCACCTCTTAATAAGTACTGTACTGATGATAAAAATGCCGTTTATTCTCTATATATACCTACTTCATGTTATCCTAGGTTCACTTTTTAGCTCCAATAGAGTTTAATCGACTAGAATACGTCTAATCATGTGCCTCTTATCATCAGTGCACTATCTATTAACACCAGAATATTTTTCAATTTTTCTTCCAGTATTTTTTGAATACCAGAAATATTTTATAGCTTGAGAGCACAGTAATTTAAAAGATTAAGGAGGCCATTTAATACTCACTCTCAAGCAAAAAAAGAAAACTACTCATAATAGTCTTCTTAGTGACAACTAGACAATTAGAAATTGTCATGGGTTTTTCACAATAATAATATAACACGTCTAAAATGAACAAAACGAACAAACTTTATTTTTCTTTCATAAATCTATCATGTTCCATTCTAACACTGTCTTTTGTAGCATATCCGCCTATTGTATAAGCTATTTTTTGCCAAGAAAATTGATTTATGTATCTCAATTCAAATATTCTTCTTAAACGGCTTGTTGGCAAACCACTAATAAATTTTTCAATTTCATTTTGCAATTCTAAAAGGTTGTTAAGTCTTAACTGTAAAGTTTGCTTTAAATCATTCATTTTATTAATATATCTAGGATCACTTGCTTCTATTGATATATTATGTTTAGTGTAAGGTGGTTTTTTATAAGATGCTTCGACATTACCAATAACAATACCCTTTTTTTCTAATTTTTCAATTTTAAACTGTAATTCAGATATTTCGATTCTTAGATCATTTAATTGTGATAACTTGCTTTTTATTTCTAATTTCACTTAATCATCTACTTTCAATTTATTTACTGCATCTATTACTTCATTTAACTTTGATAAAATAATATAATTTATCTCGTTTAGAGAATAACTACAAGAGTTAAATTTCAATCTATATCGACCGTTTTCAGA